>JAYVNY010000219.1:0-21509 GCA_043758205.1 Akkermansia sp. | reverse complement strand
GACCAGAAGCGCAGCACCGATTTTCTCTACCGCGACGAATTGGAAACGATGTTCAAAGGCGGCGTGCTGACCAAGCTCGACCTCGCCTTCTCGCGCGATCAGGCGGAAAAGATTTACGTGCAGCACCGCATGACCGAGCACGCGAAAGAACTGTGGTCATGGCTGGAGGATGGCGCGCACTTCTACGTCTGCGGCGATGCGAAGCGCATGGCGAAGGATGTGGATGTGGCACTTCACGAATTGATTCAAACCGCCGGCTGCAAAACACCCGATCAAGCCAAGGAATACGTGGCCGCGCTCAAGTCCGCGAAACGCTATCAACGCGATGTGTACTAATTCCCCGGAGCGCGGACTTTCCAGTCCGCAGCAAGCCTCGCAGGTCGGGGCGTCCCGAAAAATCCTTCACGCCTCAGCACGACGCGGCTCGCTGCGGACTGGAAAGTCCGCGCTCCGGGTGCTTCTCGATTCCAACCGTTTTGCCACCCGATGACCGCACCGACGCTGACTCCGGAAAAAGTCACCGCGATGACTACACCTTCGCCGCTCGATTCCATCCAGGGCGAGAAGCTCACGCACGAGCAGAGCGCGTATCTCGACGGTTTTTTCTCCGGCCTGCGCGAGCGCGGACTGACCTTTGGCAACATCGCGCCGAACCCGGTCACGCAAGCGGCGGCGACATCGGATTTGATTTTCGAGGAGCGTGTGAAGCACGAGTTGCATCCACTCGATTCGTATCCGCTGCTGCTCGAACACGCGGTCGCGAACAAAGCGCCGGACAAGGAAAACATTTACCGCTTCAAGTGGCACGGGCTGTTCTACCTCACGCCGGCCAGTGAGAAGTTCATGTGCCGGCTGAAAATTCCCGGCGGCGTCCTCAAGACGTTTCAGTTGCGCGAAGTCGCGAACGTGTCGCGGGAACTGACCAGCGGCTACGTGCAGATCACCACGCGGGCGAATTTGCAATTGCGCCTCATCGAACCGAAGAACGCGCCGGAGTTTCTGCGCCGCATCCAGTCCGTGGGTTTGAGCAGCAAAGGCGCGGGCGCGGACAATATCCGCAACATCACCGCGAATCCCACCGCGGGCATCGATCCATACGAACTTATCGACACGCTGCCGCTCTGCCAGGAACTCGCGCAACTCATTAACCACGACCGCGCGCTTCACGACCTGCCGCGCAAGTTCAACATCGCCCTCGACGGCGGTGGACTCATCGGCACGGTCGAGGACACGAATGACATTGGCTTGAAGGCAATCAAGCTCGACGCGCCCATCAAAAACGGTGACACGGAAATTCCCGCCGGAGTCTATTTTCGCATGAAGGCCGGTGGCGCGACCGGGCATCAGACTTTTGCGCGTGACATGGGCGTGCTGGTGCAGCCGGAGCAGGCGGTGAAAGTGATTCTCGCCGCGACCCGCGTTTACGTCGCGAACGGCAATCGCGGCGACCGCAAGAAGGCGCGGCTCAAGCACCTGCTGGATCATTGGACCCTGGAGCAATACCTCGCGGAGATTGAGAAGATGCTCGGCTACAAACTCCTGCGCGCGCCAACCAACGGAACAAACGGATTGATGGAGCATGGGAGTGATGGGTTGAAGACCACAGTTACTCCACCACTCCAGCGCTCCAGCACTCCGACTCCGCCCCACTCCCACGTCGGCGTCTTCGCACAGAAGCAGCAGGGGCTGAACTATATTGGCATCACGATTCCCGTCGGGCAGTTCACGCCCAAGCAGATGGTTCGTCTGGCCGAGATCGCCGACCTCTACGGCTCCGGCGAAGTGCGGCTCACCGTCTGGCAGAATCTCATCATCCCGAACATTCCCGATGCTTACGTGGAGACGGTGAAGAAGGCGGTGAAGAAGGCGGGCTTCGACTGGAAGCAATCGAACATCCGCAGCGGACTCATCGCCTGCACGGGAAATTCCTACTGCAAGTTCGCCGCGTCGAACACCAAGGCGCACGCGCTCGAACTGGCGGACTACTTGGAGAAGAAACTCGAACTTGATCAGCCGCTCAACATCCACCTGACCGGCTGCCCGAATTCCTGCGCACAGCATTACATGGGCGACATCGGGTTGCTTGGCACGAAGGTGAAAGTGTCTGGCGAGACGCTGGAGGGCTATCACGTCTGCGTCGGTGGCGGCTTCGGCGACCATCAGGCGGTGGGCCGGCAGGTCTTTAGCGGTGTGTCTTTCGAACAGTTAAAGCCGACTCTCGAAAAAATGCTGACGACCTATCTCAAGCGTCGGAGCGCGGGCGAAACTTTCCAGCAGTTCACCACGCGCCACGATTTGAACGCCTTGCAAACGATCTTCAGCGAGTAGTCGTGCCGCCACGATCTCGCCGAGGTCCGCAGCTCACGGCGGCAAAACAAACTTGCCCGCCGGTGGCCCGCCCGAGTTCTTCCGTCCATCCTGACTAAAATAAAAACACCGCCGGTAAGACCGGCGATGTTTACGGGGAGAAAACGTGGGGGCAGCTCAGGCCGCCTCTTGAAGTTCCACAACGGTGTATTCGAACGCGGGCGTGGCGCGTTTCGCGGCCAGACCGAGCGCGACCATGAGCAACGCCGAGCCGCCGAACCAGACTCCACCGATGATGAACAAGATTGTCATGCCCTCCCCTTCGCATCACGCGTGCCGCACCCGAAAGCGCCTGATTCCGCCTTGGCCCGCGCCGTAGTTGTCCACGGATGGTACATTCGGTGTCCTCGGTGTCTCAGGCCCGTACAAATGCGGATTGCTTTCAAAGCCCGGATTTCCAAAGCTAAACCGCCTAAAAAAAGCAACGCAACGCATGTCGCCACGGCACAAATCAGAAATCGGTCTGCCCGCCCCTCGTCGGAATGACGCCGGGCCGGAGGGCGATCTGCCGCCCGCGCCCGCCGCTCGGACCGTGCGTGCGCCGCGCCGCGCGTGGCCTTTACGCTGCGTGGTGTTCGCCACTGTGGGCGCGTTGGCCGGACTGGCCTGGGGATTTTTCACGCGGCCTCACGCGGCCTCGGTCCGGCTGTTTGCGTTTGAACGCCGCTTCGCCACGCCGGTCGAGGCGGCGGATTTTTCCGCATCCATCACCGCTGGCGCGGCGTTGGCGCGGTTCAAAGCCAAGTTGCCGCCGGGCCTGGCCACACCAAATCTCGCGGAACGCTGTCAGGTCATCATCGAGCCGGGGCAGTCCGTGCTCACTGCGACGGTCACGGCTAACGACGACGCCTCGGCGCGGGTGCTGGCGGAAGATTTCGCCGCGCATGTCGCGCGTTGCGCGGATGAATGGGTCGCGAAACGTGCCGAGGAAAATGAGCGTCAAATTTCTGCCGCGCAACGTCGTCTGCAAGAGCTTCGGAACCAGCTCGGCGAATCATCTCCCGCCGTGATCGCCGCCGTGACCAGCACCCCGTCGCTGGCGGAGGAACCGGCGGTCCGTGCGGAGATGATGGCCTTGCGCGCGGTGCAGCAAGAGTTGGCACAGGCGCTCACACGTTTTACCGAGGAGCATCCGCGCGTGAAGGAACTGCGCGCGTCCATCGCGGCGTTGCAGGGCGAGATCGCCAAACAAAATCCTGCGGCCCTCGTCGTGAAAAACGATTCCGCATCGGCTTCAGCCACCGTCACCAGCGAGAAAGCCGCGCCGAAAGTATCCATCAACGAAATCGAACTGGCCCGCATCAAAGCCGAGTTTTCCGCCCTGACCGCTTATCGCGATCAGTTGATCCAGGAGTGCGTGAACAACAGCGGCAAGGATACCGAGCCGTGGCGGCAGGCCGAGCAGGTCGCCGTCGTGCGTGTCACGGAGACCGGGCGCTTGCTCTCATGCTACGCGCTCGGTGCGGGCGCGGGACTGTTGGCCGCAAGCGCGAGCCTCGGCCTGGGCCGCCGTCGCCGTCGTGCGATTTGTGATCGCCATTCACTGGAGGAAGCCACGCAACTGCCGGTGCTGGCCGTGGTGCCGGAATTGAAAGGCATGACCGAGGCGCAGAAAGATTACTGGGCGGTCGAGACGTTGAATCTGATTCGCAGCACCGCGCGCGCGGACAAACGCGGCTGCTTCGTCTGCGGCGTTATTTCGGCTACGAATGGCGAGGGCCGCACGACGGTGATTGATTTGCTGGCGAACGCCGGGCTGCGCAATGGCAACCGCGTGCTCGTCATTCCCACGCCCGATTTTTCCCAACCCGGCAACTCCGTGGTCGCGCCGCCGCCCATGAAAGACATCGTGGCCGTGGCGCGGCAGACGATCATGCTCGAAGCGGGCAACAACGCTCTGCCCGTCCACTGGGAACGCGCCTTCACCACCTGGCAGCACGAGGAAAACGCGCTTGTGCTCGTCGAACTGCCGCCGGCCACCACGGCGGACGCGCTGGTCTATTCCAGCGGCGTGCCGAACGTGCTCTGGCTGGGCGCGGCGCGCGTGGCGGACGCGGTGACCACGGCGCGCTGCGTGAACAGTCTGCGAAACTCTGGCTGCCATTTGATTGGGGCCGCTCTAAATATGTGTTCCACCTTGAAAAAACATGCGGCTCTCTGGCTCGCGCTCGCGGCGTCCTCCGCCGCGCTCTTGCCCGCGACCGCGCAAGAGAACCCCACCGCCAGCGCCGCGCCGGCCAACGCCATCTCGGCCACCAAGTCGCCCACGCTCGCGCCCTGGCAGGAGCACCTCACGCTTGGTCCCGGCGACGCGCTGGAAATCAGCCTCTACGGTCAGAAGGATTCCACGCGCCAGGTCGCCATCGGCCCGGACGGGCGCTTCAGTTTTCTGCAAGCGATGGACGTGACGGCCACGGGGTTGACGGTGGATGAATTGCGCGCGCAGCTTGAGCAGAGCTTGATGAAGTTTCACCTCGCGCCGCGCGTGGTGATTTCGCCGCTGGCCTTCCGCAGTAAAAAATATTACCTGCTCGGCAACGTGCAGGGGCGCGGCTCGTTCCCGCTCGACAAGCCCACGACCATCGTCGAGGCCGTGGCGCGGGCGAATGGTTTTGTGGTCGCCTCGCCACAGCGCAGCAGCTTCACGCTCACGGATTTTTCGCAGGCGTTCCTGATGCGGCGGCAGGCCGACGGATCCTTTGCGCGCGAGGCGGTGGACTTTGAAAGTTTGTTCCAGCGCGGCGAGCTGCAGCATAACAAGCTGCTCGCGCCCGATGATTATCTCTACTTTCCGCCCACCGGCCTGGAGGAAGTCTATGTCCTCGGCTCCGTGCCCGGCACCGGCCCCGTGGCCTACGCGAAAGATTTGACCGTGCTGGGCGCCATTGCGGCGCGCGGCGGTTTCACGGACGCGGCCTTCAAGGAGCGCATCCTTGTCGTGCGCGGCAGCCTCAACAAGCCCGAGACCTTCGTGGTCAACATGAGCAAGGTGCTGCGCGCCGCCGGCAAAGACTTCGCCCTGCAACCGAAGGACATCATCTACGTCTCGCGCAAACCGTGGGCGAAGGCGGAAGAATTGCTCGAAGCCGCCTCGTCCGATTTCGTGCGCGCCATCGCCGTCAGTTGGACCGGCAAACAAATCGGCCCCCTCACCAAATGAAGCACCTCCTCGTTCTCCTTACGTTTTTGCTGGTCGTGACCGGCTGTCGCACGCGCGGGCCGAAGTTTGACCCTCGGGCCCCCGCCGCGTTGGAAGGGGGGGAAGTCGGTTTCGCCCCCGCCGGGCTTTCGAATCAGATTGCCCCCGCCATGCTGCAAGCCTCCACGGAGCCGTTCCGCCTCGGCCCCGGCGACATTCTGGAAATCGAAACCCTTGGCGAGGCGAAGAGCACCGTCATCACGCCCGTCGGCCCGGATGGTAAAATTTATTACAACCTCCTGCC
This sequence comes from Akkermansia sp., assembly GCA_043758205.1. Lineage (GTDB taxonomy): Bacteria > Verrucomicrobiota > Verrucomicrobiia > Limisphaerales > SIBH01 > JANNGC01. Next base: position 15,699 of record JAYVNY010000219.1, on the reverse strand, counting down.
CGCCCTCTCCGTGTGGGGACTCTCGCTCGCCGAGACCCGCGCGCTCGTGCAGCGGGAGATGGCCAAATACACCCGCGCCATGCCAGAACTCGTGCTCAATTTGCGCGGCGTGGCCAGCAAGCGCGTCTGGGTGCTCGGCCAGGTCAACAAGCCCGGCGTCTATTCCCTCGCCACGCCCACGACCTTGCTCGACGCGCTCGCCCAGTCCGGCAACAGCGAAGGTCCCCTGAGCAGCCAGAACCTCGGCGGCGTCGGCGCGCGTGGATCTCGCAGCGACGGCATTGATGATGGCACGGCGGACTTCTCGCGCAGCTTCGTACTGCGGAATGGCAAGCGCCTGCCCGTGGATTTCAACCGCCTGCTCAAGGGCGGCGACCTCACGCAAAACATTTTCCTCGAGCCGGACGACTTCATCTTCGTGCGCCCGATAGAACTCGCGAACATCTATCTCCTCGGTGCGGTGGGCGCTCCGCAGATCTTCGCCTACCGCCGCGACCTGACCGTGAGCGACGTGCTCATTAGCGCCGGCGGCACCGTCAAATACGCGCAGAACGGCCGCGTCGTCATCGTGCGCGGCGGCCTGACCGATCCCAAGATCGCCAGCGTGGATTACCACGCCATCGTCACCGGTAAGCAGGTCAACGTGCGTCTCCAGCCCGGGGACATTGTCTATGTCCCCTACACGCCGTTCCGACGGCTGGCGCAGCTTGCGGAAGAAGTGCTGGATCAATTTGTGCGCACCATCGCGGTCAACGAGGCGACCTTCATCATCACCGGCCAAGCCAAGCCGGTGGGCATCACCGCGCCGTACGGGGGCATCCGGCCCTAACCGGGCACGAGCTTGGCACAGATGTTCATCCGAGCGCCGGTTTCCCAACCGGCGCTTTTTTATGGCGCGATGCGGAAGAAGCTGCGCGGCGGCGTGAAGGGATTGGTGAAGCTCGCCGCACCATTCGTGAGCACGAACTGGCGGTCGGGCGTCCAGCTTTGCAAATCCACCGAGCTTTCCACGCGTGCCACGAGTCCAGTGGGACCGGTCACGCTCACGAACACGTTCGTGCCCACGCGGCGAGCTGTGGTCACCCGCGCGGGCGATTCCACGCGCGCCTCGACCAGTTGCAGATCGAAGTTGAGTGACGAACCATTCGGGTCCGCGCGATGAACTTCCACGGCGAGGATGTTCGTCCCCGCTCGCAGTAACGCCGCCGGGACCGGGTAGGAAAACCATGTCCGCAACTGGGCCGTGTTCGGCGCGGTCGCGTAGCTGCCGTAGGCTGCACCCCCGCTTAAGTTGCGCCGGAAGATTTCCGTGTTGTTCAAATACACCGCCACGCCGTCGTTGAAGCAAAGCCGCAGCGCGAGGTTGCTTTGGATGGTGCTGGCACTGGAAAAAACTTTCCGAAAATACGTGGTGGGAAATTTGTCCGCCGCATTTCCATACTGCACCGTCGAGCGTTCGCCGCTGCCGTAGCCGAAGGGCGCGGTGGCGCTGGCCCAGGCGAGGTTGGTCACGCTGCGCCAGTTCGTGGCCGGGGCCAGACCTTCGTCCCAATAATTCCACCCGGAACCTGCGGCGATGAAGACGCGCGGCGGTGCCGGCAGCGCGTCCGTGCGCGGGAAGTAATGCAGCGGCTGCAAGTAACCCTCGCTCAAAGTGTAGTAGCCCGTCCCGTTCGGCTCGAAGCCGATGGCCTCGCCGTTCAGCTCGCCCGCCGCCGTGCCAATGATCGGCCAATTCGTGGGGGAGCGGGCCAGCACGTCGCTGATGGTTTCGCCCGCCGTCCGCACCCACCCGCTGATCCGGTTCGCCCGGCGGGTCGCCACCAGTCCGCCATCCGAAGATATGTCCGCCGCCGACACCGATCGAACCGAGGATGAAGTCTCGAGCATGAACGTGAGCGTGAGGTCGTTCGTGCTGTTCAACTCCGCGCGCGTCGCGCGGTAGATGCGCGAGGCATTCGTCAGCTTGGTCGCGAGAAACAAATCCCCGTTGAGCGGATCAACCATCAAACCTTCGCAATCCCACGGGCCGTCGGGATAGCGCAGGGTGATTTCGTCCGCGCCATAAATCGCGTGGGTGATGATCGAATTCGACTCGTATTGATAGACCGCCGGCTCGGGAAACCGGAACACGCGCACGCTGGAGCGAGAGAGGAAATTGTCCCCGATGTCGCCGAGATAAATGTATTGGAACTGCGGCAGCGGACCCGGCCCGATGGCGATGTCCTCCGTGTCCACGTTGAAAACGCCGGGCACGTAATGCTGTGCGAGCAGATGGCCGTTCGTGGCGATGGCGAAGACGTAGCCATCGTAGGAACCGTCATTGTGCGTCCAGATCACGCCGGGATTCTGACGGCTGACCACAAGCCCCGAGGCTTCGTAGATGTTGTAGGTGTTGATGAAGCCGTTCGTCACGCCGGGGGCAAACGTGGCGGCGGCGGCGCGCGGCGTCATCAGATTGAAACAAATCAACCCGGCGACGAACGCGCCGAGGCGGAGGAACTTTGGAAAACACGTTTCGAGCGGCACGCCGGGACGTTATCGCAAAGCGGCGTGGCAGGCAAATGACGGAGCGACAAAGTGCCCCCGGCGTCCCGCCGGGTGGAGGTGTGAAACAACCGAGGCACGCTTGAACTGAAGGGCACCCCTTCCCGGCGGGACGCCGGGGGCACGTCGTCACTCGTAGCGCAGCGCGTCAATCGGATCGAGGCGCGCGGCTTTCAGCGCAGGAAAGAAACCAAAGACGATGCCAATCACGGCGCTGACGGTGAAGGCCATGATCACGGAGTTGTTGGAAATGAGCGTGGGAAAGCCCGCGACCTTGGTCAGCAACGGTGCCAGCCAGTAACCCGTCGCGATGCCGAGCGCACCGCCCAGCGCGCTGAGCAGCACCGCCTCGGTGAGAAACTGCCGCAGCACATCGCACCCGCGCGCGCCCACGGCCATGCGAATGCCAATCTCACGCGTCCGCTCCGTCACGCTCACGAGCATGATGTTCATTATGCCGATGCCGCCGACCACAAGTGAGATGCCGGCGAAGAAGCCGATGAGCACGGTCATGATCTTGTTGTTGGCGTTGAAGAAATCGGAGGTCTCCTGCTGCGTGCGAACCATGAAGTCATCGTCCTTGCCGTCGGTGATCTGGTGGCGCTGGCGGAGCAGTTCGGTGATTTGCTGCTGCACGTCCGGGATGGACTCGGGCGACTCGGCCTGCACGTAAATCGAGCGGAACTTGGAGTCGCCGGAGAGCCGCTTCATCACGCTGGTGTAGGGGACGAGGATCACGTCGTCCTGATCCTGGCCGAAGCTGCCCGAGCCTTTCGCCTCCAGCCAGCCGACGACGGTGAAGGGCGCGCTCTTGATGCGCACGATCTGGCCGACCGGATTCATGTTCTCGCCGAACAGCGTCTTCGCGGTGGTGGCGCCGAGGAGGCAGACCTTGTTCGCGTTGCGCACGTCGGGTTCGGTGAAATTGTCGCCGGCCTGCAAATTCCACGAGCGCGCTTGCAGATATTCCGCGCTCACACCGGAGACCTGGACGAAACTGTTCTGGTTGCCGGCGGCGACCGAGGTGGTGGTGCGGACCTCGGGACTGGCGGCGGAGATGCCCGAGACCTCCTTGCGCACGGCCTCGTAGTCAGACGGCTGCAAATTGGGCGACGCGCCGAAACCGCCGCGCACGCCGCCGCGCGCCATGTTGCCCGACATGACCGTGAGGAGATTCTGCCCCATGCTGGCGATGCGTTTGTCCACTTCCGCCTTCGCGCCCGCGCCCATGCTCACGCCGACGATGACGGCGGAGATGCCGACGATGATGCCAAGCATGGTGAGAAAGGAGCGGAGAATGTTCCGGCGCAGCGCACGCAGGGCGATTTTGAAAACAGCAAACATAGTTTAGGCGAGTTGCACGGCCTTTTGTTCGGCGTCGATTTTGGCTAGTTCTTCGGCCGCCAGCAGGCGATCCGTCACGGCTTCATCGCTTTTGATCAAACCGTCGCGCATGACCACCACGCGGCGGCAGTAGCGGGCAATGTCCAACTCGTGCGTGACCATCGCCACGGTCATGCCGGCGTCGTTCAGGCGTTGGAAAATGCCCATGATCTCGATGCTCGTGCGCGAGTCGAGGTTGCCGGTCGGTTCGTCGGCGAGGAGTAGTTTTGGCTCGTTCACCAGCGCGCGCGCAATCGCCACGCGCTGTTGTTGGCCGCCGGAAAGCTGGCTCGACGTGTGATCATAGCGGTCCCCGAGGCCGACCATCGTCAACGCCTTCATCGCGCGGTCGCGCTGTTCGCGATTGGGCAGCGGGGGGCGGGAGTAGAGCATCGGCAGTTCGACGTTCTCCAACGCGGTGGTGCGCGAGAGCAGGTTGAAACCTTGGAAGACGAAGCCGATTTTCTGGTTTCGCAAGTCCGCGAGTTCGTCGCGGTTCAAATCAATGACGCTCACGCCGTCGAGCAGAAATCGTCCGCTCGTCGGGCGGTCGAGGCAGCCGAGCGTGTTCATCATCGTGCTCTTGCCGGAGCCGGATGCGCCCATGATGGCGACGAATTCGCCGGGCTGAATTGCCAGCGTCACACCGCGCACGGCGTGAACCTGCACCTCGCCGCTGGTGTAGGTCTTGCGGAAATCTTCGAGTTGGATGATGGGAGTGCTCACGCGCAAAAAATGACGGATGACGAATGACGGATGACAAATACTGTCGCCTCCAGGCCCAAGAAGTTGACCCGGAGATTTGGGGCGGACGGACATTGGAAAAAGAAAAATCCCCGTCCGCCCCCAATCCCAGGGAAAAATTTCCGCGTGTTCCTTTTCATCTCACCGCCGTCCCCCACCGCCGAATGCGAACGGATTGGCGGGCGGGGCCGCACCGGCAGCCGCCGTACTGACCGTGCCGGTCACCACGAGGTCGCCCTCGTTCAATCCCTCCAGCACTTCCGTCAGCGCGCCGTCCGAGATGCCGACCTTCACCGTCACGGGTTTCAAAAAGGTTTTTTCGCCGGTCGCGGAAGTTTCCTTTTCCAAAACGTAGAGCGTCACGCTGCGCGGACCCGTGGCTTCGGCGTGCTTCGGACGTTCGGTGCCGCCGGTGCCGCCACCTTCTCCCTGAGCGGCGCGCGCCGCGCGCATCGCGGCCACGACTTCCTGATACTTCTGTTTCTGCTCGGCGTTGAGCGAACTTTCATACGCCGTGCGCTCCTCGTCTGTCGGGCGGCGGCGCTCGCCCTTTTGCCACGGTGGAACGGGCAGCCCGGCCATCGGACCGCTCGTCGCAAGTTCCACTTTGCTTTTCTCCGCCGGAGCGTTCGTCTCGCCGAGGATCACGGCGCCGGCTGGCGGACGAAACCGCAGCGCGCCGTTCGGCACGCGCAGCGCGTCCTGGTGTTCTGCGACGAGGATGTTGGCGTTCGCCGTCATGCCAGGGCGCAGTTTCAAGTCCGCGTTGTTGACCTCCACGACGGTCACGTAGTTGACCACGTTCTGGTTGGTCGTGGGTGCGAACCGCACCTGCTTCACCGCGCCGCGAAATTTTCTCTGCGGAAACGCGTCCACGGTGAAGGTCACGGTCTGGCCTTCCTCGACGCCTCCCACGTCGGCCTCGGAGACCATCGCGTCAATCTGCATCTTGGCCAGGTCGTTCGCGATCATGAAGAGCGTGGGCGTGTTGAAACTGGCTGCGACAGTCTGGCCGACATCCACGTTGCGCGAGATGACCATGCCGTCAATCGGCGCGGCAATCGTGGTGCGTTCCAAATCCACCCGCGCGCGACCGACTGCCGCCGCGCGCATCCGCACCGTGGCCTCGCCCTGATGCAAATCCACCTCCGCCTTGTCGTAGTCCGAGTCGGGCAGCAGTTTGGCGGCGACCAGTTGTTTCGCGCGCTTGTGGCTGAGTTGCGCGTATTCGAGCGCGGCTTGGGCGCTGGCCAGTTCCGCCGCCGCCTGCTCCAGGCTTTGCTCGTAGGTCGAGGGATCAATTTTCGCGATGACCTGCCCGTTGGTGACGCGCGAATTGAAGTCCACAAAAATCTCCTTGATGATCCCGGAGACCTGCGTGCCGACGGTCACGTTTTTCACCGGCGAGATCTGGCCGTTGGCCGTGACCTGCTGCACCACGTCGCCTTTCGCGACGGCGGTGGTTTTGTATTCAATCTGCTGGGCTTTCTGTTCGCGTTTCCCGTACCAGCGCCATCCCGCGTAGCCCGCGCCGCCGAGCAGCAGCAGGAGGATCACCCACTTCAACCAACTTGTTCCATTGCTCCGTGCCATAATTGTTAGGGAGCAAGACTACGGAAGAAGGCTTTTGGCTACGAATTATTCGTGCGCGGCATTCAAAGTTTGGTGGGGATGGAAAGAGCGGTCGCTTCAGCGACGCTTTTGGCCGTGTGAGCACGGGAGCATTCCCAATCCCTCTCCGTCCAACATCCATGAAAAAGTTGTTTGGGTTGCTGCTCGCTGTTTGCGCCGTGGGCCGCGTCTCCGGCGCGGGACTGATCATCGTGGGCGACGACAAGTTCTGGGAAGGCTCGCCGGCCGTCCTTTCTCCCGCGCCGCCCATTGCCGACCGGCGCATCATTCTGACGCCGCGCCCGCCTTCGTTCGCGCCCCTCGAAATCGCCTACACCAAGGCCGACGTGAAAATCAAAGACCAGTTCGCCACGACGAAAGTGGAGCAGGAATTTTACAACCCCAACCCGCGCCGGCTCGAAGGCACGTTTCTCTTTCCCGTGCCGAAAGGCGCGCAGCTCGACAAGTTCACCATGAACATCAATGGCAAACCCGTCGAAGCTGAGCTGCTGGACGCGGACAAGGCGCGCGCCATCTACGAGGACATCGTGCGGCGGCAGCGCGACCCGGCGCTGCTGGAATACGCGGGACAGGCCCTGTTCAAGGTCCGCATCTTTCCCATCGAGCCAAACGAGCGGAAAAAGATCACGATCAGCTATTCGCAGTTGCTCAAGTCCGACGCCGGACTCGTCGGCTACACGCTGCCGCTGAACATGGAGAAATTTTCCGCCAAGCCTTTGCCGAGTGTGAGCGTGAAGCTCGAGATCGAAAGCAAACGCGCACTCAAATCCATCTACTCGCCCACGCATCAGGTCGAGTTGAAGCGCGACGGCGTGCACCGGGCCACGCTCGGCTTCGAGGCGAATGACGTGCGGCCCGACGGCGACTTTCAGGTCTTCTACACGCAGGACGACGCAGACCTCGGCGTGAACCTGCTGACCTACAAGCCGGCGGGCGAGGACGGTTATTTCCTGCTGCTCGCCTCGCCCGGCGTGGAGACGAAGAACGCGAAAGTGATGCCGAAGGACGTGGTCTTCGTGCTCGACACTTCCGGCTCGATGCAGGGCGCGAAGCTGGCGCAGGCCAAGAAGGCGCTGGCGTTCTGCGTGGAGAACTTGAACGACGGAGATCATTTTGAAGTGCTGCGCTTCGCGACGGAAGTGGAGCCGCTGTTCAATAACTTGCGCGAGGCCACGAAGGAGAACCGTTCCGCCGCGCAGAAGTTCATCGAGACGTTGAAGCCGATTGGCGGCACGGCGATTGACGATGCGTTGAAGAAGGCCGTGGCGTTGCGCCCAGAGAATGGCACGCGGCCTTACGTCGTCGTGTTTCTCACCGATGGTCGTCCGACGGTGGGGACGATTGATGAGAACCAGATTCTGGCCACGGCCACAAAATCCAAGACGGGGCTGACGCGCATCTTCTGCTTCGGCATCGGCACGGATGTGAACACGCACCTGCTCGACAAGATCGCCGAGGAGACGAAAGCCTTCAGCACCTACGTTCTGCCGGAGGAAGACATCGAGGTGAAGGTGTCGGGCTTCTTCACGAAGATCAAAGAGCCGGTGCTGGCAAGTCCGGTGCTGAAATTTCCGGAGGGCGTGCGCGTGACGAAAATTTATCCCGCGCCGCTGCCGGACCTGTTCAAAGGCGAGCAACTGATCGTCGCGGGCCGTTACACGACGGGTGGCGACGGCGCGATTCAGATCGAGGGCAGCGTGAGCGGCGAGACGAAACGCTTCGCCTACGATGTGGTGTTCCCCGGCGCGTCGAGCGAGCACGATTTCATCCCGCGTCTCTGGGCCACGCGCCGCGTGGGCTACTTGCTCGATGAAATCCGCCTGCGCGGCGACAGCAAGGAACTGAAGGAGGAAGTGACGGAACTCGCGCGCAAGTACGCCATCGTCACGCCCTACACGGCGTATCTCATCATCGAGGATGAAGAGCGCCGGAAGGTGCCGCTGCACTCGCAGACGCTCCGGCGCTCGGCGACGACGGATCAACTCGGCCTAAGTGGCGCGCAAGCTGCGACTCGCTACTACAAATTGCAGACGGACAAGGCGGGCGACGGGGCGGTGGCGAGTTCGCGTTCGTTCAATTCGCTCAAGCAGGCGAACACGCCAGGGGAGGCCATCTCGGTCGGCAACGTGGACGTGTACCGTGCCGACAATGCCTTCACCTACAGCTCGACGGCGGGCTTCAGCGCGGGCGGCGGCGCAGGCTCACCGGCGTCGGTTCTAAAAAACGAAAGCCAGGCCCGCCAGACGCAGGAGCAGGGCCGCTTCACGGCGGGTAAAACGTTCTTCCGCAACGGCGAGAAGTGGATTGATTCCGACGTGCAGAACCAGAAGCCGGACGCCAAGCGCGCCCGCGTGCAGTTCGGCTCGAAGGAGTATTTTGAACTGGTGACGAAACAGCCGCAATCCAAGTCCTGGCTCGCGCTGGGGGCGAACGTGGAGTTCACCATCGGGGACACGGTGTATCAAGTGACGGAGTGATTGACTACGGAAGACACGGAAAGAAAACTGACGACATTTAATTCCGTGTCTTCTGTGTTTTCCGTGGTTGAAAAAGTTTGTTCGGACTCGGCACTCAAGGCTCCGCATTTCAGGAATGACAACTGCCCCCGAACCGCCAACACTCGCGCCGCATGTTTTCACACGTTGTTATTTTTTGGACCGACCCGAAGAAGCCCGGCTCCGCTGACGCGCTGGTCGCGGGTGGCCTGGAGTATCTCAAAAACATCCCCGGCCTCCTGCATTTCCACATCGGCAAGATGGCCAAGAGCCATCGTCCCGTTGTGGACCAGTCTTACCAAGTCGCGCTGAACCTCGTGTTCCCGGACAAGAAGACGCAGGACGAGTATCAGGATCACCCGCGCCACTTGGAGTTTGTGGAGAAGGTGTTCAAGCCGAACTGCGTGAAGGTCGTAATTTACGACTTCGAGTGATGGCTGGAGCGCGGACTTTCCAGTCCGCAGCGATGTGGTGATGACGACGCGCTCTCGAAAAAATCCCACGCCTCACCGCAACGCGGCCTGCTGCGGACTAGAAAGTCCGCGCTCCACGCTCACTGCGCCACCAACGCCGCATCCGCTTGCGCCGCGCCCTTGTAGCCGAGCAGCTTCCGCTCCTTGATGATCTTGGCGACTTGCGGCGGGACCATGTCCTCCCACTCCGCGCCGCCGCCCTTGATCTTGCTGAGGACGTCGCGCGAGAAGACGGGCAGGTACTCCGGGCGATAATCGAGGATCGGTTGGATGTAATTGTTCTCCAGCAGGTAGGCGTAAAGGTGCTGAAGATGCGGCGCGACGCGCAGGTTACGCGCCGTGATGATCGCGCCGGAGGTCGCGTCCTGGAGCGGATACACGTAGAGCCGCAGATCGTTTTTGAAGAGCCGCCCGAAGGATTCCAGAATGCCGCCCTCCAAGTCGCCGTAATATTTCTCGTCAAAAATTTCGCGCAGGCTCGGCACGCCCATCACGATTCCGATGTTCTTCTTCGTGTAGCGGAACAGGTAGCCCGCCAGCCGGAAATACGCGCCGTAGTTCGAGATCAACACGCCCTTGCCCAGCGTGCCGAGGATGTCCACGCGGTCGAGAAAGTCCTGGTGGTTGATCTCGCCGGCGTCAGTCAGGTTTTTCAGCGTCATCTCCATGAGCGTGACGAACTCCTCGCCCTGCACGCCCGGCTCCTGGATGAATTGCGCCTCCGCGTTCTTCAACATGTCGAGCGTCACGTTCGTCACCGGACGGAAGCTGCCGCGCTCGACGAGAATGGATTTTTTGTAAAGCACCTCGGCGGCCTGCACGACTTCCCCGTCGGCGGTGAACATGGCGGCGTTCGTCAATCCATCCTGCACGAGCTTCAAAGTCACGAGGCGGTTGTCCACGCCTTTGAACGCGGGACCGCTGAACTTGATCATGTCCACCTCCACGCGGTCCACCGTGAGATCGTCGAGCAGCGTGCTGAGGAATTTGTTCACGTCGTCGTGATGGTAAAGCGCGCCGTGGAGCAGGTTCACGCCGAGCACACCGAGCGCCTCCTGTTGCTGCAAATTCTCCTTATCCCACATGCGGACGTGCATGATGATCTGCGACGGTTCGCCGCGCGGCTCGCTTTGGAAACGCACGCCCATCCAGCCGTGCCAGTCCTCACGCCGCGAATAGCTTTGGGCCGCCACGGTGTCGGCGAAGGAGAAAAACTTGGTCGTGTCGCCGCGCTTGCCCGCCAGTCGCTCGTGCAACAATCCGTATTCATAGTCGAGCATGGTGACCAACCGCTGCCGGCTCACGTAACGATCCACATGACCGTAAATCGCGTCACTGATGATCATGTCGTAGGCCGAGATGCTCTTGGCGATGGTGCCGGACGCGCCGCCCGCGCGGAAAAACCAGCGCGTGACTTCCTGCCCGGCGCCGACTTCGGAAAAGGTGCCGTACTTGGTCTGGTCGAGATTGATCTGCAACGCCTTCTGATGCGTGCTGACGTTTTCCTTCTTCATGCGCGCAGAGGTTAGCGAATGGTGGTCCGGCGGCGAGGGGGAAGTTTTTTGCCGCAGGGTGAGGAGTGAAGAAGTAATCAGTGATCAGTAATCAGCCGGGACGGTGCCCATCGTGTTCACTGATTACGGATCACTGACCACTGATTACTTTCCAGCGCTGAATCTCGCATTGCGTGCCCGTCACCCTGCGCCATACTTCCCTCGTGAACGCCCCTGCGACCAACACCGTGCTCTACGACAGCGACTGCTCGCTTTGCACTTTCCAAATGCGCGTCGTCACCTGGATGGACTGGTTCAACACCGTCTCCCTGCTGCCCATCGCCGATCCGCGCGCGGCGGAAATCGCCCCACGCCTCACCCGCACGGACTTGCAGGAAGCCATTCACTGCGTGGCGAAGGACGGAAGAATTTATCGCGGCGCGCGCTGCCTGCGTTACATCGGGATGCGGATGCCGCTGGCCATTCCCTTCGCGCTCGTGCTGTGGATTCCCGGCCTGATTTACGTGGCCGAAATTTTCTACCGTTGGATCAGCCGCAACCGCCATCTCCTGAGCCGCGTGTTCGGCTGCAAGGAAGCCTGCGCGATTTTCCCCGCCCGCCAGCGCGCGAACGAGAACAGCGTGCCGACCAGCGTGGAACGGCGTTAGTGGTGATGCCGCCGACAGAGATATTTCACGGCGCTAAACAATCCTGAAAAGCGAAAGCCGGGATCGACGTACTTCTCGAGCACGTAAAATGCGAAGTAGTAAGCGCGGCAGAAACACCAGATGACAATGGCCAGCAGCACGGCCACCCGAAGCGTGGGCGCTTCCAGAAAAAGCAGCGCCGCCGCCAGCACCCCGCCCACGAGAAAGAGAAGGCCCTTGAATTTAATCCAGCGCGGGTCAGTGAGGTCTTTCATGTGGATCCAGACTGAGGATGTCGCCGTGTTCTCTGGCTTCTTTGCACCCACCACCATCCTTCGGAGCAAGAGCGTCGTCAGCACCGCCAGTGGGAACAGTCCAACGGCGAAGATGGAGACGACGCTCAATACCGCGAAATTGAGACCCAGCATCCACGGGGGCAGGTATTGGCGATCTCCGCTGCTGAGGGTGGGGAAAGAGTGGGCCACCAACTCGAATGCGAATCCGAAAATGAAGGCACCCGTCGGGAGCGAAAGTAATCCGAGCATGACAGCCAGAACGCGCCCCAATCTCCCAAGAACGGATGCGAGCGCGGCAGTTGTGACCAGCCCGGCCACGGCACCCGCGATCAGAGTGGCTGGCGCGTTGGCGCGTGAGTCGAATAAATTGGCCAGAGTGCCTGGCACAACCGACCACAGCAGTCCGCTCAACAGCCCGAACAAAACTATCCGTGCAGGAGTTTTCATCGGTGGTTCAGCCTACCGCCGCGCCGGCGAATCCTTTGGCACGATTTTCTGCAAATGTTCCCCCACCACGCGTTTCCAAATCGCATAACCCTTCTCGTTCATGTGCAGTTTGTCGGCCACGAAGATGTCCGGTTGCGGCGTGCCGTCCGCGCCCATCATGGCGGGGAACACGTCAATGAAACTCAGACCGTCCTGCGTGGCGGTGAAGTCGCGAATCATCTTGTTTGCCGCGCGCACTTGTTCGACCTGCGCCCAGCGCGAGGGATTTCCGGCGATGGAAATGTAGGCGAGGTGCGTCTTCGGCAATTTGGCCCGCACGTTCGCGACGAACGTCTTGAAATCCGCCGCCACGGTCTCGGACGATTTCTTGGCGTTGATGTCGTTGCCGCCGGCATAAAAGACAATCACGTCCGGGTCGTAGGGCAGCACGATGCGGTCGGCGAAGTGGATGCAGTCGGAAATTTGCGAGCCACCAAAGCCACGATTGAGGACACGATACTGCGGAAAGTCCTGCGCGAGCGTTTTCCACAGGCGGATGCTGGAGCTGCCGACGAAAAGGATGGCGTGCCGGGGCGGCGGGTTGGTTTTGTCGCTCGCCTCGAAGGCGAGAATTTCTTTTTCGAACGCGTTGGTCTTGTTCTGCGCCAGCGCGGCGCATGCGGCCAGCAGCAGAAGGAGGAGGTGGAGGGGAATTCGCATGGCGCGAAGATAGCGGCGGGGCCGGGCGGCTCAAGCACTCGCTGCACGGCCCGACTCACCCACGCGCGTTCAGCGCACTGCCGAGCAGATGGCCGAGCCACACGGCGATGAGGCAGAGCAGCACCGAGAGCAGCACGTTGCCACCCGCCTGCAGTATTTGGTTCGAGCGAATCAGTTCGAGCGTCTGCACGCTGAACGCGGAAAACGTGGTGTAGCCGCCGCACACGCCGATGATGAGAAACTGCCAGAAAGAATCCGCGCCCGCGAACCGCCCGCCGGGTGCGCTCACGCCCGCCAGCACGCCGATCAGGAATGAGCCGGTGACATTCACAAACAAGGTGCCCCACGGGAACGTCGCACCGAAGCGTTGCGCGATGGCGTTCGCCGCCGCGAACCGGGCCACGCTGCCCAGCGCGCCGCCCAAAGCCACCCAGAGATACGCGATCATGCAGGGCGTTCTTGCCAGCCGCGTCGAGGAATGTCACCGAGTAAATTCGCCTCGGATGTGCCCTCCGCATCCTGCCGGGTGGCGGCTTTCTGACGACGAGAACGGCTCGAAAAAGGAGTGACGAAGGGAGTTGTTGAGCACCCACCCGGCGGGACGCCGGGGGCACGCTACTGCCAGTGCTTCGGCTCGATGTTCGGGAACAAATTATCCCGGCCCTCCATGCGCAGGAGCCACTCTTCATCAATCTTCGTCTGCGTCAGTTGCTCATGCAGCGCGATGAAGCGGAGCAAATGATCCTTCACGCGACGCTTGGCGTATTCGGGGCTGGTGCCGGTGCGCAGGATGAACGGCCAGTCGCTCGATTGCGCGAGGAGCAATTCACGCGCGGCCTGCTGGAGCGCGCGCGCGGTCAGGCCGGTCGGGTTCGGAAATTTTTTCACCAACTCGGTCATGCGCGTGGCCGCAATGTCGAGGTGCGGGAGGATCCATTCGTTGCGCTCGTTGAGCCAGACCTTCCAGTAGCCTTCTTCGCCCCAACTCGACGCGGCGGGCTGGGCGACTTGCTGGGTCGGGTTCTGCTGAAGGTATTCGTGCGGCGTGGTCAGTTTCACGATCTGCTGATCGAAAACGGTTTTGCGCACGAAGTAGTCGAGGAACTCCGGGCCTTCATACCACCAATGGCCAAACAATTCGGCGTCGTAGGGCGAGAGGAGGAGCGGCGGGCGGTCCATGATTTCCGCGAGGCGGGAAATCTGCGTCATGCGCGCTTCGAGAAAATGTTGCGCGTGCTGCGCGGCGGTTTCGAGCGCGGCGCAGCGGTCATAGACGAGCTTCTCGCCGGCACCGCCGGTGATGGCGTGATACTTGATGCCGGTGAACGTCCGCACGCTGTCCGTCGCCAGATGTGGGCGCACATAATCGAAGTCCAGGTCGAAGCCGATGTCGCGGTAGAAGTCGCGGTAGCGCGCGTCGCCGGGATAGCCCTCGTGCTTGCTCCAGACCTGCTTGGCGGAATCGAGGTCGCGCCCGAAGGCCGCCAGTCCGTTCTGCGTGAAGATGGGTGCGAACACGCCGTAGCGGGGGCGCGGCTTGGCGTGCAGCACGCCGTGGGTATCAATGATGAACCAGCGAATCTCCGCCTCTTGCAGGACGTGCTCCACGCCATCCACGTAGGCGCACTCGGGCAGCCAGATGCCCCGCGGGTTGCGCCCGAAACAGTCACGGTAATGATCGCGCGCGGTCAGGATTTGCCCGCGGATGGACGGCGGATGCCCGGCCAGCAGCGGGAGCAATCCATGCGTGGCGGCGGTGGTGATGATCTCCAGCGTGCCCGCGTTTTGGAAGCCGGCGAACGCGCCCACGAGGTCGCGCCCGTAATTGAAGTACGCGTTGCGCAGCCGCTGGAATCGATCGTGATAAAACAACGCCAGCCCGTGATACGCGCGGTCCCAATAGGTGCGGTGAACTTCCTTCTCGCCCAGTTCGATCAGCCCGTTCAAGTGCCGCACGTAGCGGTCTTGCAGCAGCGGGTCGCGCAACATGGCGCAGAGCGTGGGCGAGAGACAGAGCGTGAGCCGGGTGTCCATGCCATCGCGCCGCCAGCCTTCGAGCACTTCGAGCAGCGGGAGGTAGGTTTCGGTCACGGCCTCGAAGAGCCATTCCTCTTCGAGAAATTTTTCGTGCTCCGGATGCCGCACGAACGGCAGGTGCGCGTGCAGGACGAGGGAAAGGTAGCCTTGCATGAAAATTAGTGGGCGAAACCGGAGCCGATGGTCGCCGCCACGGCTGCGCGGTCGCCGTGCGGGTCGGTGCGGGGTTGCACGCTCTGGCTCACGGCGCGGAAATTATGGCTCTCGTCCGGCGATGTCGAGCGCCTAGCAGGCGGCGGCCAATTTTCGATTTTGGCTTCACAGCTTTTCCCGCACAGTGCCCTCATGCCAATACAGTTTTCCTTGGAACACATCGGCCTGGCCGCGCAGGACACCACGGCGCTGAAGGACTGGTATGTGCGCTCGCTCGGCGCGCGCGTCGTCTTCACGAATGACGAGACGCCGCCCGCCTACATCATCGAACTGCCCGGCGGCGTGTGGTTGGAAATTTATCAGGGCAACTACGCCGTGAAGGAAAGCAGCGACAACAAGCTGCAAGGCTGGCGGCATCTGGCATTGAGCGTCGAGTCCATTGAGAACGCACGGCATGAGTTACAGAGTCGTGGCGTGAAGATCGCGGAGCAGGTGAAACCGGCGGGTGGCGGCGGACGTGTGCTGTTTTTTCAAGATCCCGAAGGCAATTTGCTGCATCTCGTCGAGCGCGCGTCGGACTCGAAGCTGCGGCGGCCTTAGTCGTAGCGGCGTCTCGGCAGAGCGCCGCCATCTGATTCTGGATTATGGCGGCG
>JAYVNY010000218.1:0-17573 GCA_043758205.1 Akkermansia sp. | reverse complement strand
TCGGCTACGCGGAAGTTCACATCGAGCAAGGGCCGGTGCTGGCGCAGGCTCATGACGCTGTCGGCGTCGTGACGGCCATCGCGGGCCAGAGCCGCGTGAAGATTCGTTTCACCAGCCAGGCGGGCCACGCGGGCACTACTCCGATGAACTTGCGGCGCGACGCCTTGTGTGCGGCGGCGGAATTCATCTCAGTCGTGGAGGCGCACGCGAGTTCCATCGCGGGACTCGTCGCGACCGTGGGCCAGATTCAGGTCGCGCCCGGTGCGAGCAACGTCATCCCCGGCGAGGCGAGGCTCACGCTCGACGTGCGCCATCAGGAGGACGCGACGCGGCAGGAGGCCGGGCAATATTTGCAAAGCGCGGCGGGAGCCATCAGACGGCGGCGCGGCGTGTTTGTCTTGTGGGAAACGGTGATGGAAACCGCCTCCGTGCCGTGTGATCTAGAACTCACCGCGCTGCTGAAAAGCGCGGTGGAAAATCATCAGCCTGAAGTCATCGAACTGCCCAGCGGCGCGGGCCACGACGCGGCGATCCTCGGAAAAATCACTCCCGCCGTGATGCTCTTCGTCCAATGCCGCGACGGCCTCAGCCATCACCCGGATGAATCCGCGCGCATTGAAGACGTGGCCGTGGCGCTCGACGTGATGCACGACTTCCTCCAACTCCTCGCCGAACGCCATGCTTGACCAAAGAGATTTTGGATTTGTCACGGCCAGAAAATTGTCCCGGGGATTAGGGGCGGACAGGGATTCTATTTTCCATCCCCGTCCGCCCCAAATCCCCGGGAACAGGTTTTCTTGTGCTTTGCTCGCAGCGGCCCGATGGCCCAACGAAGTTCTCAAAGTCCGCAGCCAGGTAGGGAGTGGTGTCCTCACCGCGCCGCGCCGGAATCGGAAGCAGGTTCACGGACTTGCTCACGCCTCACCCCGGCGCGCTGAGGAGAGCGACGCCCTACCTGGCCACCCGCCTGTTTGGAAATTACTTCGAGCCATCAATCCCACCGTGGCGAAAGGCTTTCATGCCTGACTACGATCTCATTCTGCGCGGCGGAACGGTGGTGACTTCGACCGGGCTGAAGGAAGCGGATGTGGCGGTGTCGGGTGAAATAATTGTCGCGCTGGGCCCGCAACTTCCAGGGACGGCACGCGAAGAAATTATCGCCACGGGTTTGCACATTTTCCCCGGTGTCATTGACGCGCACGTTCACTTCAACGAACCGGGTCGCACCGATTGGGAAGGCATCGAAACTGGCTCGCGCGCACTGGCGGCGGGCGGCGGCACGATGTTTTTCGACATGCCGCTCAACGCGCATCCGCCGACCCTGGACGCAGAGAGCTTCCGGTTGAAACTCGCCGCGGCTGAGAAAAACTCGCTCACTGACTTTGCGCTGTGGGGCGGGTTGGTTCCAGAAAATGTCGATCGCCTGGAGGAACTCGCGGCCTGCGGCGTCATCGGCTTCAAGGCCTTCATGGCGAACAGCGGCATCGAAGATTTTTCGCGCGCCGATGAAGCCACGTTGCGCGCAGGCATGAAGCGCGCGGCGGCCTTGAAGCTGCCCGTCGCCGTCCACGCCGAGAGCGAGGCTATGACCAACGCGCTGGCGCAGGAGCGCATCGCCGCCAACAAAACATCCGTCCGTGACTATCTCGACTCGCGGCCCATCGCGGCGGAGCTCGACGCCATTCGCCGCGCCCTCGATCTCGCGGGCGAGACGGGCTGCGCGTTGCATGTCGTTCACGTCAGTTCCAGCGCCGGGATTCAACTCATTACGGAAGCGAAGCGGCGCGGCGTGAACGTGAGCGCGGAGACTTGCCCGCACTACCTCACGCTCACCGAGGATGACATGGAAAAACTCGGCGCGGTCGCGAAGTGCGCGCCGCCACTGCGCTCCGCTCGCGAGCAAGCCGAACTCTGGGCGCGCGTGCTGGCCGGGGAAGTGGACACCATTGACTCGGATCATTCGCCGTCGCCGCCGGGCATGAAGACGGACGCGAACTTCTTCCAAGTCTGGGGCGGCATCTCGGGCGTGCAGCACACGCTGCCGCTGTTGCTGACCAAGCTAGTGGGACAGGCGCCCCCGCCTGTCTCGAGTCTTGCAAGCGCCCCCGCTTGCAGTTCAGCGGACAGGGGCGCCTGCTGGACTATGACTGGCGAGGGCACCAGTCCCACTACGGCGGTGCTGTCGCACCTCAGCGATTTGCTATCGCGAAATGTCGCCACTCGCTTCGCATTGCCGCCCACGAAAGGACGGATCGAAGCGGGCTGCGACGCCGACCTCGCGCTGGTGGATTTGCGCGCGGAGTTCGAAGTGAAGCGGGAGGAACTTTTCTATCGCCACCAACAAACGCCCTACGCCGGAAGAAAACTGCGCGGACGAATCGTGAGGACCCTGCTGCGCGGGCGCACGATTTTCCACGATGGCAAAATTGTCGCGACGCCCGCAGGTCGTCTGTTAAAACCGCAGCGATGAGCGAACTATTTGGATCAACCCGCGATGTGGTGAAAGAACGCTACGCGCTGCGCACGCCGGCGGGATTCGTGCCGAGCTACCTTCCGGGCTGGAGCAAATGCGTGTGCATCATCCAGATTTCCCCGGCGCTGGGCGCGAAGTTCTGCCAGTTCCTCATCACGCTGGAGGCGGCTGGTGAAGGCAAAGGCAACGCCGGCGTGAACGAGTGTTTCGTCTATGTCCTCCAGGGAAAATGCTCCGTGAAACTCGGCGGTGCGCAACATTCACTGACGGCGGGCAGCTACGCCTTCGTGCCGGCCAATCACGATTTTCATTTCCACGGTGCCGAACCAGGGACGCAGCTTCTGATTTTCCAAAAGCGTTTCGAACCGCTGGCGGGCGCGAACAAACCCGGCCCCGGTGTCGGTCATGAGACGAGCGTGCCGGGTAATCCCTTCCTCGGAAACGACGACGCGCGGCTGCAAGTCCTCCTGCCCGATCAGCCCGAGTACGACATGGCGGTGAACATTTTCACCTACCAGCCCGGCGCGACGCTGCCGTTCGTCGAGACACACATCATGGAGCACGGCCTCGTGATGCTGCGCGGCCAGGGCGTGTATCGGCTCGACGCGGACTACCATCCGGTGACGGCGGGCGACGTGATTTGGATGGCCCCGTATTGCCCGCAGTGGTTCGTGGCGATGGGCAAGACGTCCGCGAGCTACATCTACTACAAGGATGTGAACCGCGCGCCGCTGGGATGAACTGGACTGCTGCAGAAATGAACAGAAGCAAACGAAGGAAACGAAGAATTGCCCTGTCTCCGGCAGCCGCTTCGTTTCCTTTTTTTGCTTCTGTTCCTCCGGGAAGTTTTTCATGAGCCAGCCCCTGTCCATCGAGATTGTCCGGCTGCAACGCGAGATTGATGAACTGGCTTTGATTTCCGAGAACCCGCCGCCGGTCGTCACGCGGGTGCTGTTCGGCGAGGCGGATTTGCGGGCGCGCGCGTTCGTGAAAAAACTCTGCGTCGAGGCCGGACTGACGCTGCGCGAGGACGCGGTCGGAAACATCTTCGCGCGCTGGGAAGGCGCAGACAAAACTCTGCCTGCCGTCGCAACGGGTTCGCATATTGATGCCATCCCGAACGCGGGCAAATACGACGGCGTGGTCGGAGTGCTCGGAGCCATTGAGGCGATGCGGGCGCTGCGCGAAAGCGGCTTACAACCGAAACGCTCCATTGAACTCATCCTGTTCACCTCCGAGGAACCGACGCGCTTTGGCATCGGATGTCTTGGGAGCCGCCTGCTCGGCGGCGTGCTGTCGCTGGAACGCGCGGCGGCGTTGCGGGACAAGGACGGAAAAGATTTGAGCCACTGGCGCGCGCAAGGCGGCTGCGTCGGTGAGTTGAGTTCAGTGAAGCTGCCGAAAAATTCCTACGCTGCCTTCGTCGAGTTGCACATTGAACAAGGACCGTTGCTCGAAGCGGAGAAGCTCGACATCGGTGTGGTGGAAAAAATCGCCGCGCCCAGCACGCTGCGACTGCAACTCACCGGCGTGGGCGGGCACGCGGGCGCGACGCTCATGCCGGGGCGGCGCGACGCCTTGCTGGCGGGCGCGGAGATCGCGCTCGCCGTCGAGCGCGCCGCGACCACGAGTGGCAGCCCGGACACGGTGGGCACCACGGGCGTCTTCCGCATCGAGCCGGGCGCGGTCAACAGCGTGCCGTGCCGCGCGTGGCTGGAGATTGATTTGCGCGACACGCAAGTGCCGACGCGCGATGCCGCATTGCAGCAGATCGAAAACGCCGTCCGAGAAATCTGCGCGCGCCGCCAGATCGAATTCACGATGGAGCGGTTGAACGTGGACCCACCCGCCCTGTGCAACGCGAAGCTGGTCGAGGCGGCGGTGCAAGTTTGCGGCGATCTCAAACTCTCGGTGAAGAAGATGATCAGCCGCGCCTACCACGACTCGCTCTTCATGGCGCAGGTCTGCCCGACCACCATGATTTTCATCCCGTGCTTCAAAGGCTACAGCCATCGCCCGGATGAGTTTTCCTCGCCCGAGCAAATCGAGCAAGGCGTGCGCGTGCTGGCGGAGACGCTACGCCGGGCGGTCGCCTGATGGCGGCGCGCGGGCTTTCCAGCCCGCAGCAACGTGCGACGACAAAAGGCACGACCACTTCGAGCGCCCTTGGACTTGGAACATTGCTGCGGGTTGGAAAACCCGCGCTCCATTGCTTGCGTGAAGTTTCACCCGTTTGCGTGAGGAACGCGCCCGCTAGACGCCTTGGCCCAGCTAACCTCCGCGCCCGCCACGCGGCATTCGCTTTGCTTGCTTCCCACGGCCTGAACTCGTCACCGTCGCGCCCATGAAAACCTGTTTGCCCCACCCATGCCGTTGGAGGTCCGGCTTCACGCTGGTAGAAGCGTTGGTGCTAATCGGAATCATTGCCATCGTCTTAGCGTTAATTCCCCACCCGCACCACAGTGCAAAAGCTCGGGCGCAGCGCATCGCTTGCTTGAGCAACCTCAAACACGTCGGTCTGGCCAGCCACCTTTGGTCCCATGATTTCGGAGGACAGTTTCCTTTTGCTTCCACGAATACAAACAGCTCCGTGGCCTGGGTGAATTCACCACAAGTCTTTCGTCACTATCAGGCCATTTCAAACAAACTAAACACGCCCAAGGTCTTAACCTGCCCTGCGGACAAAGAGCGCGCCAAGGCCACCGAATTTGCTCAACTCTCCAACACGAACCTCAGCTATTTCGTGGGCCTCGACGCGCGCGAAGAGGCGCCGCAAAGCATCCTCAGCGGTGACCGCAACGTAACGGGCGGGGCGTGGAGCGGAGACTTCCTGCGCACGCTCACGCCGCGCAGCGAGGCGGGCTGGACGGCGGAGATGCACCAGTTCAACGGCAACGTGGGACTGGCGGACGGCAGCGTCTCGCAATTCAGCGCGAACGGCTTGCGGCAACATCTGGCCGGGATGACGAACGCGGTGATTCGGTTGGCGGTGCCATGAAATTACGAACGCAACAAAGGGCGGGGCTGACGCGTTGGGAAGTCACGGCGCTGGCGGTGTGCAGCATGGCGCTCCTCGGATTGATAGTGTTGTCAATTTTGCCTGGGCTCGCCCGTCCTCATGACGGGAAATATCTAATGACGCTGCGCTGCCTCAACAACCTGAAGCAGATCGGCCTGGCGTATCGGCTCTGGGCCAATGATTTCAGTGGAGAATATCCGTTCTCTTCCACGAACGCCGTAGGTTCGCTGGCATGGGTGAACACACCGGAGGTCTTCCGCCACTTTCAGGCCCTGTCGAACGAACTGGTGACGCCGAAGATTTTGCACTGCCGATCCGATCGGTCACGCAGCGCGGCCACCAACTTCACGCAGCTTTCCAACACCAACCTCAGTTATTTCGTCGGGCTCGACGCGCGGGAGGATGCGCCCAACAGCATTCTCAGCGGCGACCGCTTCCTCACGGGCGGCACCTTGAGCAACGGATTTCTTCGCGTGCTCACTCCGGCCTCGGCCGCCGGTTGGACTCAGGATATTCACGAGAACGTCGGGAACATCGGCCTCGGCGATGGCAGCGCGCAGCGCGTCAGCAGGAATCGGTTGCGCGGGCAGATTGCCGGCATGTCGAACGCCTTCATCCGGCTGGCGGTGCCATGAATTATCAAACTAAGGGCCAAAGAGCTTTCACCGTCATCGAGTTGCTCGTAGTGGTGACCATCGTCGCGTTGCTGGCGTGTTTTCTCATTCCCGGCCTGGCTCGCGCGAAAGTCCGAGCCAACCGGATTCGATGCATCAGTCACCTTAAGCAGGTTGGTTTGGGTTCACGACTCTGGGCCAACGATCATGAAGAGCATTACCCGTTTTCTTCGACCAATGCCGCCGGCTCGCTGGTGTGGGTGAATTCGCCCGAAGTTTTCCGCCACTACCAAGCAATGTCGAACGAACTGGTCACGGCCATCGTGCTGGCTTGCCCGGCGGACTCGGAACGGTTGTCCGTCTCTGATTTTGGAAAATTGTCCAATAGCAATCTCAGCTACTTTGTCGGCTTCGACGCACGGGAGGACGCGCCAAACAGCATCCTCAGCGGCGACCGCAACATCACCGGCGGTACGTTAAGCAAGGGCTTCCTGCGCGTGCTCACCCCCGGCGCTGCCGTCGGCTGGACGAAGGAAATTCACCATGACGCCGGTAACATCGGACTAGGCGACGGCAGTGCGCAGCAGATGATGAGCGCAGAATTTCAGAAACATGTAGCCGCGCTGACCAACCAAACCATCCGGCTAGCGGTGCCATGAGTGTGCTGGCCCAACGCCAGCCCCCGACTGTCCTGACTGATCACGGCTTCACTGTCTCACTGATTACTTTTTCCAGGCTGGCAGGATTCTTGCAATACGGCTGGGCATGAATGAATCAGCCAGTCCTTTTCGCAAGATTCTCCTGATCGCCTTCGTCCTGCTGCTCGGAATCGGGGCAGTCTGGGGGTGGTCGGCGGCTAGCAAATGGACAAAGGACAAACCCGTCCGCGCCTTCAACGCCGAGGTGGACAACCTGTTTGAAGCGTTCCACCAATATAAAACCCACGTCGGCAGTTACCCGACGGGAACCCCGGTGCAGATTGCCAAGGCTCTGCTCGAAGGCCAAAACCCCAAGCGGATTATCATCCTCGCCGTGAAAAAGGCGGAGGTGAACAGCAAGGGAGAAATCATCGATCCGTGGGGCACGCCGCTGAAAATCTATTTTGAGAACAACGAAGTGCTCATCCGCTCGGCCGGGCCGAACAAGCAGTTTGAGGACAGCAAGACCGGCATCATTGACGACTACTTTCGTTCGGACTAGACCGCGCCAAGGATAAAAAACTCAACGCTTCACTTTCATGAAATACGCTCCCACGCCATTACAAACATACCGTTCCCCCGAAAAGTCTGCGGCCAAATATGGGTCCGGGCCGATGCTGCTGGCGGCACATTGGGCCAGGCAGGCAGCGGACACGGTGCGAATCCAGCTAACTGCGGTGAACAAAGATCTGCCACTGCGTCCGTCTCAGAGCGCGTCAGGGTACAAACGGCATAAATGAGTTTGCCGCCAGGCTTCACCGCCGCCGCCGCGTTCAGCACGAGGCGCTGCTGAATCGCCGCCAGTTCCTCGACATCTTGCAAGGTCGTGGTCCAGCGAGCGTGCGGATTGCGCGGCCAGGTTCCGACTCCGCTGCACGGGCCATCAATCAGCACGCCATCAAATTTCGTCTTCGTCGGAAGTTTCGTGGAGCCATCCCAGCGCGCGGCGCGGTAGTTGAAAACTCTGGCGCGGGCGGTTCTTTGCTTGAGCCGGATGAGGCGCGGCTGCGAACGGTCACTCGCCCAGATCATCCCCTTGTTCTCCATGAGGTCGGAGAGATGCAGCGTCTTGCCGCCCTCGCCCGCGCAGGCGTCCCACCAGGTTGAGCCGGGTTTCGGATCGCAGAGCAGACCGACGATTTGCGAGGCGATGTCCTGCACCTCGAAGGCTCCCGCCTGAAACGCCGGCTCGCGGAACAAATCCTTGTCGCCGTGATATTCGAGCGCGTCGGCGAGCGGGCCTTCGCCGTGCGTGCAGTTGCCGATCTCGCGCACGACGTCGCGCTGCCGGCCGCGTTTGGCGCGCAGCCAGAGCACCGGCGGCGTTTGCAAAGCGACGAGCCACTCGCGCGTCAGTTCGAGTTCGCCCGTGATCCATTCCGGCACAGCCTTGCGCAATTCATCCGTGGAAAATGTCTCCGGCTCGGAGGCGAAACGACCGGCCAGCGCGCTGGCCTCGCGCAGTTGTTGGTCCAGGCTGGCTTCCTGATCCACAAAAGCGCACCAACGAAACCAGGTGAAGACCAGTTCCGCCACGGCGCGGCTTTGCGTGCGGGGCAGCCTGGCGGTCTTGAGTTCCTCGCGCAGCAGCCCGTCCGCCGGGCGCTCGCGGCTCGCGCGGCTGATGATTTGCAAGGCCAGTTTTTCAACATTCGTCACCGGGCGAGCATGGAGAGCGGGGGCGAAGAACCAAATCCCAAAATCCATAAACCAAATCCGCTCTGCGGTCCTGGCGCGGAACGGGAGGCTCGAAAGCCTCCCAACCTGCCGACAAGGATGTCGGCGTTACGGCGTAGCGCCGTCTTTCCAGCCGGCAGGTTACGAGACTTTCCAGTCTCGTCGTTCATCGGAGGTAATCATCAATCGCTCATCCATTTGGAATTTCCCTTTCCCGCGCTTTCTCCTAGCGTGGCCGCACTCCATGAAAACAATTGCGAACATTCTCTGCGCGGGCGCTGTGCTCCTGACTCCTCACGTCTTGCGCGCCGCCGATCGCGCCCTGCCCGAAAAAGATCAGCGCGCCGCCACGGTGAAAACGCTGAACACGCTGCGGTCCTTCCCCGACATTAAAACGAAGCCTGAGTGGGAGCAGCGCGCGCAGGCCATCCGCGAGCAGGTGCTCGTCAGTTGCGGCCTGTGGCCGATGCCGGAGAAGACGCCGCTCAACGCGCAGGTCTTCGGGCGCATCGAGCGCGACGGCTACTCGGTCGAGAAAGTTTATTTCCAGAGCTACCCCGGCTTTTACGTCGGCGGAAATTTGTATCGCCCGGTCGGCAAAGGCAGCGGCCCGTTCCCCGCCGTGCTGAATCCCCACGGTCATTGGAACAACGGACGTTTCACCGATGACAAGGACGGCAGCACCGCCGCGCGCTGCATCAATTTCGCGAAGCAGGGACTCGTCGCGTTCTCGTGGGACATGGTGGGCTACAACGACACGCAGTTCGCACAGCCCGTCGGCCAGCCCGGCTACACCACGCACCGGAACTTCGCCAATCACCTCACCAACCAGCTCTGGCACATCGGCCAGATGGGCCTGCAAACGTGGAACAGCGTGCGCGCCCTCGACTTCCTCGAATCGCTGCGCGACGTGGACAAGAAACGCATCGCCTGCACCGGCGAATCCGGCGGCGGCACGCAGACCTTCATGCTCGGCGCGATTGACGACCGGCTCGCGGTGGTCGCGCCCATCGTCATGGTCTCGCACTCGATGCAGGGCGGCTGCTCGTGCGAGAATGTTTCTGGCCTGCGCGTGGATTACTCGAACATGGAAATCGCCGCCTGCGCTGCGCCGCGCCCGCAAATCATCGTCGGCGCAACGGGCGACTGGACGCGCGCCACGCTCACCGTGGAAGGCCCGGCGTTGGAAAAGATTTACGCGCTGATGAATCACCGCGACCGCCTGCGCTACGTGCGCTTCGACTACAACCACAATTACAACCAGACAAGCCGCGAGGCGGTGTATCAGTTTTTTGGCGAACATCTCTGGCGCGCGCCGCGGCCGTCCGCGTTGAAGGAAGTGCCTTACACCAAAGAACCCGATGCCGCGCTGCGCGTGTTCCCAGACGGCAAATTTCCCGCCGACGCTCTGACTGAGCAGCAGTTGACGGCGCATCTTATCCAGCAGGCGACGAATGACTGGCTGACCTTCGCGCCGATCAATCCGCCGCTGCTCGAACGCTACCGCAAGCAGATGATCCCCATGTGGAAACGCTCCTTGCAAGTCGAGTTCGTCGAGCGAGGGCTGATGGTGCTGCCGGACAAAATCACGAAGGCGGAGAACTACACCACCGCGAAACTGACGCTGGGCCGCACGGGCCGGGCTGATCATCTGCCCGTCACGCTCATCACGCCGCGCCGCGACACGCTGCGCACGATGGCGGTGCTCGCGCATCCCGAGGGCCGCGCGGGCTACGTGAATGCGGACGGCACGCCGAAGGGACTCGCGAAACAACTGCTCGACCGGAACATCGCCGTGCTGCTCGTGGATTTGTTTCAGACCGGCAGCAACAACGATGCGGCGGCGGACGCGCAGCGCGATTACACGAAAAACTTTTTCACCGGCTACAACCGCACCGACGTGCAGGAGCGCGTGCAGGATTTGGTGACGGCCTGCGCTTTCGCGCAAACGCACGGCAAGGGCCGCACCGTGGTCTTGAACGGCGCGGGCCGCGCGGGGCTTTGGGCCATGCTCGCCGCGCCCGCGTGCGACGCGCTGGTCGCGGATTGTGCGCAGTTTGATTCCACGAGCGACGAAGGCTTTCTCGCGCGCGACATCTTCTCGCCCGGCCTGCGAAAGCTTGGCGGCTTCGAGGGCGTGGCGGCGATCAACACGGGCAACCCGCTGCTACTCCACAACGTGAGCGAGCGTTTCACGACCAGTTACCTCCAGCGCGTGTACAAAAAAATGCGCGTGCCGGAAAACTTCCGCCAGGAAACCGCCGCACTCGACGAGGCGAAACTGGCGGAGTGGATCGCGGGTTTGAAATCACGCTGACACGGAAAATCTTGAAAGGATTTCTACCCGGCCAGCGTCAGAGATGAGACACATTTGAACTGAAGACCGATGAACTCGCACCAATTCTCCCGTCGCACGTTTCTTCGCGGAGTCGGCGTCACCATGGCGCTGCCGTGGATGGAGTCCCTCACCGTCTGGGGCGACACGCCGCCCGCCGGAGTCAAACCCGCCAGCGAAGCGCCGGTGCGCCTGGCGGTGCTGTTTTCCGGCAATGGCTTTCACTCGAAAGAATGGTGGGCCAAGGGCGAGGGCAAACAAATGGAGCTCGGCAAGGTGCTCGCCCCGCTCACCGATTTCCGCGAGAAGCTGCTCTTCGTGCGCGGCCTCTACAACGACGAGTCCACGAAGGGGAACATCCACAGTTCGCAGACGGGCAACCTGCTCTCCGGCGCCCCGCTGGCGTCCGGCGGCGAGATTCGCTCGGGCACGAGCATTGATCAGTTGCTTGCGCAAACTTACGGACGCTCGACGAAAGTTCCGTCGCTGGTGCTGGGTTGCGAGAAGTCGAATCCGTCCGTGCACAAGAATTACTCGATGCTCTACAGCTCGCACATTTCGTGGAGTTCGCCGACCACGCCGACGCCGCTGGAGATTTATCCCGCGCTCGCGTTCGACCGGCTGTTCAAGGATGAGGTGAGCAAGGGCGACAAGAGCGTGCTCGACGCCGTGCTGTCTGACGCCACGGACTTGCGCCGGCACATCAGTGCGAACGACCAGCGCAAGCTCGACGAGTATCTCGACTCGGTGCGCGACGTGGAGCAGCGCATCGAGAACGCCGGCAAGAAGGGCGAGTTGCAGGGCTGGCGTCCGACGCTCGACGCGCAAATGGCCGTGCGCCAGCACCCGCGTCCCGCCGACGGCATTCCGCAGGACATCGCCGAGCACATGAAGCTGATGTGCGATATTCTCGTGCTGGGATTCCAGACCGACACTACACGCATCACCACGCTGAAGCTGAACAACGATCACAGCTCGCTGCGGTTCCCAAACCTCGGCGTGGACTACATGATTCACCATCTGCTCTCGCACAGCGACACGGCGGACTGGCTCAAGGTGAACCAGTTCTTCCTCGAACAAGTCGCCTACATCGCGCGCAAGCTCGACGCCATCCAGGAAGGCAATCGCACGCTGCTCGACAACACCATGCTGATGTATTGCTCGAGCATGATGACGGGGAACCACAACAATGATCAGCTTCCGGTCGTGCTGCTCGGCGGGGCCGGTGGCCGCCTCCAAGGCGGACGCATCCTGGATTACAAAGACAAACCTGAGCGCCAGATGTGCCGGCTTTACCTCTCGATGATGGACAAGATGAACGTGCGCCCGCCGAAATTCGGCGACGCGGGAAAAGCGTTGGAAGAGGTGTAGCGCCGGTCCGAGTCTGCGGCGTCATCCATCCGGGCTGACGGTGAGCCGTGACCACCAGCCCTGGAACACTTCGGGCAGTTCAAAGCCTTGGCCTCATCGGTAAACGTCCTTGCGGTGCCGGACGCGTTGAATCTCGATGACGCGAACTTCCGTGCAGACCTCGTAGATGACCCGATAATCCCCCACGCGAATGCGGTAGGTTCGTTCTGAGCCGGCGAGTTTTTGTGGTCCATGTGGAAGCGGTTCACCCGAGAGCGCGGCGACGGCGGCGACAATACGGGCGACCTCGTGGTTCGGCAGGCTGCGCAGGTCTTTCTTGGTCGAGTTGCGCCACTGGATGCTAAAGTTTTCCATCACGCTTCAGGTCGGCGATGAACTGGTCGTGCGGGATTAGCGGTTCGTCGCGGCGCTCGGCCACCACGGCGAGGTCGTTCAAGTCTTCGAGAATTTTTTCGTACTGGCCAATGGGGAGAACCACGGCCGTGCGGTCGCCCTTTTCATCCGTGAGATATTGCAGCGTCTGGCTCATGCGGAAAAACTAAGGTTGCCACTACGGAATGTCGAGCGCGTGCGCTGAGCCGTGCGGTGGCCCAGCCCCAACGGGGCGCAATTCGTCAGCCCAGGGCAAAGCCCTGGGATCACGTCCCGATTTGACCCAGCCCTGAAAGGGCGAAACCACGCGCGGGCGAAACGAGGGAGTGGGTTCGCCCTTTCAGGGCTTGACCCTTGGTCGGACTGGAACCCAGGGCTTTGCCCTGGGCTGTTGAATGACGGGCCTTCGGGCCTGAGGCCAGCGCGCCTCACCGAGTTCTCGCGGAGCGAGAAGGTGACGGTAG
The DNA here is from genome assembly GCA_043758205.1 of Akkermansia sp. Classification (GTDB taxonomy): domain Bacteria; phylum Verrucomicrobiota; class Verrucomicrobiia; order Limisphaerales; family SIBH01; genus JANNGC01. The sequence continues at coordinate 4,550 of JAYVNY010000218.1, read as the reverse complement.
CCGTGGACTTGAGTCCACGGATCGAATCAGCCGGGAACTTCTTCGCGGAGCGACGGTTGAGGAAACGCCTCGATCACCATATTCGCTGCCGCCCCAAGTCAGACTTTCGGTTGAACATCTGGAGGCTCATCGGCCGGCTCAGAATCGGCAGTAGACGTTGGAGTTTCTGGTTGCGGTGAGTCGGTGTTGGTTTCTTTGGAGGCGGTGGTGCGCAAAGATTTGCCGGCTGAACGGGAAATTTTCTTCCGAGCTTCCTCGGCCTTGTCGCCTTCCATCACCTCACGCTTCACAACTTCATTCACCAAAACGCTGCGAATCTGCTCAATGTCTATGCGAACGTCCGGCGACACCCGGCGTAGCTCGCGCCGGACAACCTCCAGCACGGGGTCGGAGAGCACCATCGCACCGAGGAAGAACCGGCTGAGAGCCTGTTTTTGAGTGTGGAAATCTCCGAGGGCCGACCGCTGCCACCCCTCTTTGCACCAAAGATAAAGCGTTTCAATGTCGCTCTCGGACTTCGGGTTGAGCGTCATGAAATCAATGTCCACGACAAGTTCCTGCGCGATGGGGCGGGCAAAAATCACATGATACACACACCACCGAATGCCGTTGGTGAGAAGCACCCAATCCACTCCTTGGTTGGCGGCGTAGTCCACTGCTTGCTTAACGTGGCCCTCCTTCAGTTCGATGCCGATGGCCTTGACTTCGATTAGCGTGGAGAGCTTGCCATCGAGCTTGATGGCGAGGTCGCAGTAAGTACCCCGAATGGCAAACTCGGAAGTCAGTTCGGAATACTTATCGTACCCAAAGACGTCCGCGAGCATGTCCTTGACGATGGTTACGGTGTCCGTCTCGCCAACGTCGCGGGCTTTGGCGGCGGCGAGGATGGGCTGGAAGCGCTTGAGACCGGCGATGAGTCGCTCTGCTACCTTCTTTGGAACGGATGCCATAATGTTTGCTTTCGTGGTTTTGTGTTCGGCAATGATTCTTAAATCAGTGTCCGTTGCAACCCCCAAACATTCCTCTACCCCAAATTCTCCACCCTCGGCGCCTTCAGCGCCTTGTCCTGCGGATGCGCGCCGACCTCACCGCGATACTGCGTGGCGCGGGTGAACTTGAGTTCGGCGCGGCGGGAATCGCTCTGATCGGCGGAGGTGGCCTGCACGGGCAGATCGTAATTCCCATCCGGCAGCGCGAAGCGGAAGCTGAACGTGCCGTCGCGCCGCAGTTTGATTTTGCGCCCGCCGATGGTCACCGCCGCGTCCGGCTCGGTCGCGCCGTAGATGATCAGCTCGGCGTTGACGTTGAACCAGAAGCCCTTGCGCCGGCCTTCGCCGCCGAACGGACTCGACACGCTGGACAGGCCGCCGACTTCACCCGCGCCGCCCGCGAGTTCGCCGGCCGCGAGCATGGCCGCCGCTTGCGAGGACATTTCCTGCATGAGCGAGCGCCGGAGTAGTTCGGTGATTTCGAGCGAACCCATCCACACGCGGCGCACTTCATCAATGCTGATGATTTTGGCGAGCGCGGCTTCCTGCGCGGGGGTCCAATTCGCGGCGGCGGGCGCACCGCCGCCTACATGGCTGCCGCTGCTGGCGACGAGCGCCGGCAGTTCGGGATAACCCGCTGCGCGCAACTGTTGAATCACCTCGACGAGCGGGACGTGCTCGGCGACCGCGCCTTTGACGAGTTCGAGGAGTCTCTGGAACGGCACTTCCACGGGAATGGTCTCGAAGCGCACGCTGGTGTCGTCGGACAAAACATCGGGCGGCGTGAGCGTGGCGGCGGAGGTGGCGACGGTTTCCCATTTGCCGCTGCGGTTGAAGTAGCCGAGTTGCGCCACGTATTTCGTGCCGCCCTGGCCGACGTGCAGGAACCAGTTGCGCGACTCGGGATGCACATGCTGCTCGACGACGGGCGTGCCGGAGACCGCGCCGCGATAGACGCGGACGACGAGGTGCTTGTCGCGCGAGGCGGCGTTGTGCTTGCGAAGCTGTTCGCTGGTGAAATCCCAGTGCGCATAAAGCCAGTGCGGATCGCGGGCCACGAGCAGCAGACGCTGCGTGCCATAGGACTCGGGGAGTTCGACCGACTCGCTCTCGGAGGCGGGCGGCGGGCCGCTGGGGAGAACGTAGCGTTCGCCGGGACCGCTCGGTCGCGGGGTGGAAGGCTCATCGCCTTCGAGGAGAATGGGCGGGATGGAAATCTTCTTCGCGGCGACAGCGGCGCGCTTGGCGGGCTTGGCGGGCGCGACCTCGGCGATCTTCGGCGGTTCAGCGGCGCGTTTGGCCGGGCGCACGGTTGATTTCACCTTCATGGGTAGCGGCGGCGTGGCGGCTTCGGACTTCTTGCGTGGCGCGGATTTCTTTTCTTCCGGCGTGGGTGCGGCCTTGGCGGCGGCGGGCTTGCGCTTGAAGAGGGAGGACAGTTTTTCCTTCACGCTCTTGAGCGTACGCTTGGCTGGGGCTTTGGCCTTTTTGGGCTTTTCAGGTTTCATACCGTGGAATTGGGATGACGCACTCTCGGACAGGACGAGAGCTTGGAGGGAAGCCAAGGGGCGGCGCAACGGAAATGTTCGGGACGCAGGCGGGGGAAATTCTGCTGTTCGTGAGACAGGACAATTTAGCGCAGAGACGCAGAGTCGCAGAGAGGGAAAGAGTGGGGAAATCTGCGAGCGCGGAATCCGGCCCGACCGAACACCAGGCCGTCTGTTTGTGATTTTCTCCCCTGCGCCTCTGCGTCTCTGCGCCAAAAAGAATTCTCTCCACCAAAGATGCGCGGCTCGCAACGGCGCTTTCAGAATCGGGGCTTGACGGCATTTATAGCGTGGCCTAGAGAACGCGCACAATTAACGGAGAAACCCATGTCTGACAAAAGTATCGAACAGCGAGTAAAGGAAATCATCGTCGAGCAGCTCGGCGTCAACGCGGATCAAGTGACGCCCGACGCCAAGTTCATCGAGGATCTGGGCGCGGACTCGCTCGACACGGTCGAGCTGGTCATGGCGCTGGAAGAGGAGTTCGGCAACGAAATCCCCGACGAGGAAGCCGAGAAGCTGCAGACCGTCGGCGACGTGATCAAATTCGTCGAAGAGAGCCAGAAGTAATCCGCAGGCTTTGCCGGGGCAGCTTCGTCCAAACGCGGGGCTGCCCCTTTTGCTTTCTATGTCCGCGAACTATTCAGAACGCAGAGTCGTCATCACCGGTCTCGGCGTCGTCTCGCCCCTCGGGCGCATGGACGAGCTGTGGCAGAATCTGCTCGCGGGCCAGTGCGGCATTGACCGCATCACCCAGTTTGATCCCGAGAAATTCGACACCCAGATCGCGGCGGAAGTGAAGAACTTCGACGGCGCGGCGGCGTTCCCTTCGCCGAAGGAAATGCGCCGCACGGATCGTTACGCGCAGTTCGGCGTGGCGGCGGGCTACGACGCGCTCAAAGACTCCGGCCTCGATCTCGACCAGGTGAACCGCGACGAAGTGGGCGTGTTCCTCGGCTCGGGCATCGGTGGTCTCAAGACGGTGGAAGACCAACACACGGTTTTGATGGAGCGCGGACCGGGACGGCTCTCGCCGTTCATGATTCCCATGCTCATCCTGAACATGTCCTCGGGACTGTTCTCGATGTATTACAAATTGCGCGGCCCGAACGTCGCCACCTGTTCCGCCTGCGCAACCGCGACCCACGCCATCGGCGAGGCGTGGCGCACGATCAAGATGGGCGACGCGAAGGTGATGTTTGCCGGCGGCACCGAGGCGACGATTGTCCCCATCGGCATCGGCGGCTTCTGCGCCATGCGCGCCATGAGCACGCGCAACGATGATCCGAAACGCTCTTCCCGCCCCTTCGACAAAGACCGCGACGGATTCGTCATGGGCGAAGGCGCGGGCGTGCTCGTGCTGGAGGAATTGGAACACGCCAAGGCCCGCGGCGCGCGCATCTACTGCGAACTCGTCGGCTACGGCAACACCGCCGACGCGAACCACATGACCGCGCCCGCGCCCGGAGGCGAAGGCGCCGCGCGCTGCATGCAGATGGCGCTCAAGAACGCGCGCCTGAACACCACGGACATCCATTACGTGAACGCGCACGGCACCTCGACCCCGCAGGGCGACGTGTGCGAGACGCAGGCCATCAAGACCGTCTTCGGCGACCACGCGAAGAAGCTCGCGGTCAGTTCCACAAAGGGCGCAACCGGCCACATGCTCGGCGCGGCGGGCGCGGTGGAAATGGCCATCTGCGTGAAGGTGCTCCAGCATCAAGTGCTGCCCCCAACCATCAATCTCGACAATCCCGATCCGCTCTGCGACCTCGACTACGTGCCGCACACCGCGCGCGAAGCGAAGGTGGACGCCATCATCAACAACTCCTTCGGCTTCGGCGGGCATAATGCCTGCGCCATCGCGAAGAAGTTCGTGGACTGAACGGAGCGCGGACCGCCGAGTCCGCGTATTTCTAAGGAAACGCTGATTTAATCTTCCGGTTTTAATTTATGTGGGAGACGAGTTGGGCGTGGTTTCTTAAACTCAAGGCATGACGCACCCGACCAGTTT
>JAYVNY010000217.1:0-23270 GCA_043758205.1 Akkermansia sp. | reverse complement strand
GCGCTTGCAGGACCAGCGACAGCCGGGGGCGGCTGTCCCACTATTGTCCTCGGCACGCCCCGCTTGCGCTGCGCTTCCCGCCTGCCTAGTTTTGCCCCTGCATGATTCGTTCCGCCGTTACCATATCGCTCGTGCCGGAGATGCGCGGGGGGCCGTTTGTTTTCTGGGATGATTTGCCCGCCAGTTGCGCCCGCGCCGCCGCGCTGGGTTTCGATGCGGTGGAATTGTTCTTCCCCGATCCTCGCGCGGTGAATGTGGCCGAGGTGCGCGCCGCGCTTGAGCCACACAACCTGTCCGTGGCCGCGTTTGGCAGCGGCGCGGGCTGGGTGAAACACAAGCTGCGGCTCACTGATCCCGACGCGCGCGTGCGTCGCCGGGCCATCGAATACATCGGGCGTTTCATTGATCTCGCGGCGGAGTTTCGCGCGCCGGTCATCGTCGGCTCGATGCAGGGGCGCTGGGAAGGCGGCGTGTCGCGGCAACAGGTTCTGAGCTGGCTCGCGGACGCGTTGAATGAACTCGGCGAGGGCGCGGCCAAACACGGCGTGCCGGTGCTCTACGAATTTCTCAACCGCTACGAGACGAACCTCTTCAGCACGGCGGAGGACTCGGTGGCCTTTCTCCGCATGTTCCACACGCAGAACGTGAAGCTGCTCTGCGACCTCTTCCACATGAACATCGAGGAGCGCGACATCGCGGGCGCGCTGCGCATCGCGGGCGACAAGGTGGGCCACATCCATTTCGCGGACACGAATCGCCTGGCCGTTGGCTGGGGACACTTGGACGTGCCGCCCATCGTGGCGGCGCTGCGTGACATCAATTACGACGGCTACATCTCCGCCGAGGTGTTGCCGCTCCCTGACGGCGAGGCCGCCGCGCGCCAGACCATCGAGAGTTTTAGAAAATTTTTCCCCGCTGATTTGTTCACGCACCACGCCTCACGCGCCACGCCATGCTGAAACATCAACTCATCCACCCGCGCATCAACGAAGTCCTCGCCCGCGCCGGTCATCACGCGAAAATCCTGATCGCCGACGGCAACTACCCCGCCTCGACGAAGAAAGGCCCGAACGCCGAGGTCGTGTGCATGAACCTGACGCCCGGCGTCATCACCTGCGCGCAGGCGTTGCGCGCGGTGCTGTCCGCGATCCCGATTGACCATGTGAACACGATGGGCATCCCGGCGGATGATCCGTACGCGAAGTTCGGCGAGCCGCCGGCGTGGAACGAGTTCCGGCAAATCGTGAAGGCGAGCGGATTGAACACGAACCTCGAGCCGATCCTGAAATGGGATTTCTACAAAGCCGTGGAATCCGCCGACCATGTGCTGACCATTCAAACCGCCGACCAGGCGCTGTGGGCGAACGTGCTGCTCACGGTGGGGTGCAGGACGGCGTGAGGTGGGTGCTTCTGCGCGCTTGCCCTGAAACGGGCGCGGGAGTATTCGTCAACCATGCCAACCGCAATTCTGAAAGCCCACTACGATGGCGAGCACATCGTCCTTGACGAACCATTTGAACTGTCAACCAACGCCCCTCTGATGGTCACCGTCATCGCGCCGGACGAGGAGCCTTCCGACTGGGCTGCACTCGGCGCACAAAACCTCGCCCGAGCCTACGGCGACGACGAACCCGAATACACCACGGCGGATCTCAAGCCGCAATGACCGAGGGCGATGTCACACTCACCCCGCTGCCGCAGGCCGATGGGCGCTTCAAGCCCCGCCCGGCGCTTCTCCTGCGACGGATGCCTCCGTTCGGCGACTGGCTCATTTGCGGCGTCAGTTCTCAACTCCACCACCAAGTCGTCGGTTTCGACGAGATTGTCGAGCCGTCGGACCCGGACTTTGCCCACAGCGGTCTCAAGGTCGCTTCGGTCATCCGCCTCGGCTTCCTCACGACCATGCCCGCCGACCGTTTTCTCGGCCTTCTCGGCTCCATCGGACCTGAGCGGCACGCCCGATTGCTCGGCAGACTTTCGCAGTTCCTCGCCATCGAACGAAACGCCTGATCATGCGCTGACCATTCAAACCGCCGACCAGGCGCTGTGGGCGAATGTGCTGCTCACGGTGGGGCGCAGGATGGCGTGAATCGGGGGCTTCGTGCGCGTTATGCAAACTCGAACCTCATCACTCACGCTGGGAGGATTACTCGGAGTCATTCTTGCTGCGGCATCGCTCACGCGAGGCGGTTCTCTGGCCGACCTTGTCCTGACCAACAAGCCTGGTAACTACGCGCTTGATGTGAGGTGGCGAGGCTTTGAAAAGGTGACCACCAACACCGGCTGGTATGCGACGAGCGTCGGGCAGAGGGAGCACACCAACAGATGGCTGCGTTTTGATCGGTTTGTCGTCCATCCCCGGCCCGATCCGTGGGGCTCAAACAGGCAGATTAACGACAGCAAGAGCATGGGCATGTCCAGCAGCATATACGGCTATCGGGCCTCGCTCCCGACTGACCAGGAGCTTCTTGCCCTGCGCTGGGATTGGTCACTGACGAATCTGATTGGCTTTAATCCGTTTCGCGGAAGCACAAATACCTTTGCTCCTCCGCATCCGCCGTGGGGAAGCTCTTCCTCGTACAGATTCTTCACGTTGGGCCGCAGCAACGCGATTGAGACGCTCCACGTTACATTTTTGGTCACCAACCAAGGAGCGTCGATTGACGGTGTGGTGATCAAGAGAGCGTTGGTCACACCCGAAGGACATAAGCCATGATACATGGCCGCGCGCTTCGGCGAATCTGCCTGACCGTTGTGGTCGCCATCGTTACGTCCTGAGTGCCGTGCCGGTGAGTTTGGTTCATTGAGCAGTATGGAACAGAAATGAAAACCCGTCCCCGCATCGGCACCACCGGCGAGATGAAGTTCATCGTCGCGCAGGAGCACGTCATTGATTTCGCCACGGGCGGGATGCCGGCGGTGTTGAGCACGCCGCGCCTCGTCGCGCTCATCGAGCGCACCGCGCGCGAATCGCTCGTCCCGTTTCTCGACGAGGAGGAGCGTTCTGTCGGGGCCGAGATCGAGATCAAGCACATGGCTCCCACGCCGCTGGGCAAGAATGTGACCATCATCACGCGCGTCATCGGCGGCGAGGGCAAGCTGTGGGATTTTCAGTTCGAGGTGAAAGACGAACACGAGACCATCGCGCGCGGCCTGCACCAGCGGGCCATCATCAACGTCCACAGCTTCGCCCGGCGCGTGGCGAAGAAGGCGGGCGTTTGAGCCTGGTTGGCTGACGGCATCGGGACTGAGGTCGTGCGCGTTCTCCCTCACCCCGGTCGTCTCCCGCTGGGAGAGGGAGAACGGCACACAGCCTCACCCGCGCAGGACGCGTTCGACTCGACGAACGCTGAATGATTTTCCCCCTCTCCCAGCGGGAGAGGGCCGGGGTGAGGGAGAACGCTTCCCAAACTCGAAACGGAAATGATTTTGAGGAGCAGCCTATTTGTCCGGCGCGCGGCTCACGAAATTCGCCGCTTCATCCGTGCTGCCTTCGCCTTTGTATTTCGCGACGTTGGGGTAGGGGAACAGCGGGCGCGTCATCGTGACCTTCCCGTTCGCGCCGCGTCTTTCCGCGAGCAACTTCTCCGGCGCTTCACCGCTTTCCACCCAGCGCACGATGGCTTCGTTTAATCCGATGGGCGTCGCGCCCGCGCCGCGAAAGCCGTGGTCCACGCCGGGCGCGAGGAACAGCCGCGCGAACTGCGCCGTCTTTTCCGCGCCGCCCATGCGCGCCTGCACCGCGCGATAATAATCCACCGTGCCCGCCGCCGGGATGAGCTGGTCCGCGAGGCCGTGGTAGATGATGACCTTGCCGCCCCGGTCGCGAAAGCGCGTGAGGTCGGGACTGTCCGTGCCGAACACCGCGCCGTATTGCTCCACGGATTGCAGCCAGAGCTGCTCGAACTTCGCGGGCGTCATCGTCGCCGAGTCCCATTTGCCATCCTGCGCGAGGAAGTATTTGAAGTAATCCAGGGAGATGCTGAACGGACGGCCGTGCAACGGCGTGCCGTCCGTGCCGACGTAGGCGAACATATCCGCGCCGCGCTCCAGACCGTGCCACATGAAACTTCCATCCGCCCCGCGCGGGCCGTTCCATACTTTGCGAATCACTTCGGCGTCGGCGTCGGTGAAAGTGTCATCGCCAACCTTGGTGCCCACAAGCGCCTTCGGGTCCCACGCGCAGCGCCACGGATCATCAATCACGCCGTCCTTCACGCCGTCTGCGTTGTCGCACGCGGCGATGGCCGCCGCCGTGGCTGCGTCGAGCTTGGCCTTCGACACGAAGTTGTTCGCGGCATTCATCACGACCTGCGCCCAGAGACTGGCAGGAACGAAGCGGTGAAAACTGATCGCGGGACAGGCCGAGAGAATGCCGTCGTAGTCGTTGGGAAAACGCTGCGCCTCCATCAAGCCCTGACGCCCGCCAGTTGAGCCGCCCACGAAGTACGAGTAGCGCGGAGCCTTGCCGTAGAACGCCTGCGTCAGCGCTTTCCCCGCGACCGTCATCTCGTGAATGCCGAGGTAGGCGTTATCAATGACGAGCTGCCAGTTCAGCCGTCCGTTCGCGTCGAGCGCGAAGCTGCCGCTGCCGCCCTCGTGCCCCGTGTCTGTCGCTGCGGACGCAAACCCGCGCGCCACCGGCCCGCGAATGCTGCCCGCACCGCCGCCGGAAAATCCGCCGCCACCGTTGCCTTGAAAGCGTCCGTTCCAATTCGTCACGGGCAGGCCAATCCAAATCTTGATCCGATCTCCCGCCGGCGGATGCGTGACCGTGACGTTGACGCGGCACCAGCCGTTCGAGTCGAGCGTCGCGGAATCAATCGTGGTGTTGGGCAGGGAAACCTTGGCGAGATCTTCGCACGGGCAGACGGGTTTGAGGCCGGGGAAGAGCGGCTTGGGGTCGGCGGCCTGCGCGGCGGTGAACGCGCAAGCGAGCGCCACGAGTTGAAGAACGGCTGGGATTTTCATGGCGGCTTGTTAAGCGATTGGTGCGCGGCTGGCAATTGGCGAATCGGCTGAAAAAACGCAATCTGCCCACGTCCACCTCGTGGGGAAAATTCACATCCTTCTGTCCGGCACAATCTCCTTCCCGCTTCCGCTCGTGCGGACTTAAATCCGGCGCGCACGACGATGGACACCAAGCCACACCCGAATTACGACCGCATCCTCGGCGCGGTGTCGTCGCTCGTCGCCCACGCCAGCCCGGTGAGCGGCGTGTGGTATCGCTGCGTGGAAACGTCTTTCGCGCACGAAATCATTTCGGGCGAGGGCGCGCGGACACATGGCGCGCGTTGGAATCCCATCGGTTCCTTTCGCACCGTCTATCTGAGTGCCACGCCGGAAACCGCCTTGGAGGAATATCTCGCACGAGCGCGCCGGATGAAGTGGCCGGATCACAAGTCGCTGCCGATGGTCATGGCCGGAGTGGAAGTGCGCGCGCGTCGCATCCTGGATCTGCGCGTGGCCGAAGTGGCGGCGGTGATCGATCCGCTGTTGAAAGCCGAACGGCAGCACTGGCGTTCCATCCAGTCCCGGCGCGAGGCCGTATCGCAGGCCATTAGCCGCGCCGCGCGGGAATCCGGCCTGCAAGGACTCCTCGCCGCTTCACAGCAGGTGAAAGACGGCCTGAATCTGATTCTCTTCCCAGATAAGTTTGGCCGCCACGACCAGCTTTCCGCACCAAAGCTCAAAATGGTGCCTTGAACCATTGGTAGAAGTATTGCTTGAAATACTTCATGGTCTGGCCGATACGTCTTCCATGAGCAAAGCAGTCAAAGAACGTCTCGCCAAAGCCAAAACGGCCGTGCGCAAGCCGCCCACCGAAACCGGTGCCGAGGCCCTGGCCCGGCTCCGCGAGGAACTCGGCTGGAGCCGCGTTCAACTGGCTCGCGTGATGAATTGTTCCGACCGCGCCCTCGTGAATTGGGAACAGGGCGAACCCATCAGCGCCATCTACGCGGCCCGGCTGCGCGAACTCCAGTCCATCTTCGATGAACTCAAGGAACTGATGAAGCCCGCCGGGATTGGTCGCTGGCTGCTGACCGAGAACGAGGAATTTCACGGGCACAGCGCCGCGGATCTCATCCGTCGGGGCGAAGCCGGCCAGCTCTGGCGTTCGCTGTTCTACTTGCGCACCGGCCTGCCGGATTGAGCGGGCGAACCTGAATCCAACGGTCATTTTCGGCTCAAGGCAAAAATAGGATGGTCGCTCTCTTCACCGTTTCTTTGCCGCTCCGCAGTTTTGGAAAATCCTTTTGCACTCGGGCGCGGTTCCGTTGAAACCTCGCCGATGCAACAACGGCCTTTGGGCAAGACTGGACTGAATGTTCCCATCCTCAGCTTCGGCGCGTCGTCGCTGGGCGCGGAGTTCCGCAGTGTGACGCTGGACGAGGTGTTGAAGTCGGTGCGCGTGGCGTTGGACAGCGGGCTGAACTTCATCGACACTTCGCCGTTCTATGGGCGCGGCATGAGCGAGGTGCTGCTCGGCGTGGCGCTCAAGGGCGTGCCGCGCGAGAGCTACACGCTTTGCTCGAAGCTCGGGCGCTACGATTTGCCGCACTTTGATTTCTCCGCGAAGCGCGTGGCCGAAAGCGTGGACGTGAGCCTGCATCGCCTCGGCACCGACCACCTTGACCTCATGCTCTGCCACGACATTGAGTTCGTGGAGATGCAGCAGATCGTGGATGAGACCCTGCCCGCGCTGCGAAAGATTCAGCAGTCGGGCAAAGTGCGCTTCATCGGCTTCAGCGGTTACCCGATGAAAATTTTCCGCTTTATCCTCGAACAGACCGACGTGGACGTGGCGTTGAGCTACAACCAATACACGCTCCAAAACACGCGCTTCGCCGATGAGATCGTGCCACTGCTCAAGCAGCGCGGCATGGGCGCGATGAACGCCGGGCCTTTCAGCGCGCGACTGCTCACGAATGCGCCTTTGCCCGCCTGGCTCAAGGAGCCGGAGGAAGTGAAAGCCGCCGCGCGCAAGGCCGCCGCTCTTTGCGCGGCACGCGGGAACGACATCGCGAAGCTCGCGCTCCAGTTCTCCTGCGCGAACCCCGACATCGCCACGACCGTGGCCGGCAGCGCGAACCCGGAGAACATCCGCAACTGGGCGAAGTGGCTGGCCGAGCCGATGGACGAGCAGCTCTTGCGCGAGGTGCAGGAGATTTTCCGCCCGGTGAAAAACCTTGGACACACCGAGGGGCTGGCGAAGAACAACTGATATGCACCCGATCAATCGCCGCCAGTTCACCACCCGACTCCTCCAGACCGGCAGCGCGCTCGCGCTCTCCGAGCCGTGGCTGCAAGAAGCGTGCGCCGCGCCCGCCATCATCGAGAGCCGTCCGCAGATCGCCCACGGCGTCGCGAGCGGGGATGTGAGTTTCGACTCGGCGGTGATTTGGAGCCGCGCCAACCGGCGCGCGCGGATGCTCGTGGAGTGGGCAACGACAGAATCCTTTCAGAAAGCGCGGCACGTGCGCGGGCCGTGGACGGGCGAGGACGTGGACTTCACTGCAAAGCTGGAACTGCGCGGTCTTCCGGCGGGTGAACGCATCTTCTACCGCGTGCAGTTCGAGGACGCGGGTGGCACGGCCAGCGAGCCGGTGAGCGGGCAGTTCGTGACCGCCGCGCGCGACGAGCGCGATGTGTTCTTCGCGTGGTCGGGCGACACTTGCGGGCAGGGCTATGGCATCAGCGAGGAATACGGCGGACTGAAGACCTACGAATCCATGCGGCTGGCGCGGCCGGATTTCTTCGTCCACAGCGGCGACACGATTTATGCCGATGGCGTGATCGAAGCGGAGATGAAACTGCCGGACGGAAAAATTTGGAAGAACCTGACCACGCCCGAGAAATCCAAAGTCGCCGAGACGCTCGCGGAATTTCGTGGCAACCATCGTTACAACCTGCTCGACGCGAACGTGCGCCGGTTCAATTCCGAAGTCCCCATTCTCGCGCAATGGGATGACCACGAAGTGCTGAACAACTGGTATCCCGGCCAGATGCTGCTCGAGGACAAGCGTTACCGAGTGAAGGACGTGAACACCCTGGCCGCCCACGCGCGGCAGGCGTTCTTCGAGTATCTGCCGTTGCGCGGCAACGACCGCGCGAAGGTGTATCGCACCATTCCGCGCGGGCCGTTGTGCGAGTTGTTCTTCCTCGACATGCGGACGTATCGCGCCGCGAACAGTGCGAACCGTCAGCCCACGCGCGGACCGGAGACGGAGTTTCTCGGCAGCCGCCAACTCGACTGGCTTAAGGATGCACTCCTGAAATCGCGTTCGACGTGGAAGGTCATTTGCTCGGACATGCCGCTCGGCGTCATCGTGGGCGATGGCAAGGATGCCGACGGCAAACCCACCTACGAGAACGGCGCGAACGGCAACGGACCCGCGCTCGGACGCGAACTGGAAATTGCCGACTTGCTGCGCTTTATGAAAGAGCAGCGCATCCGCAACGTCATCTGGCTCACCGCCGACGTGCATTACGCTGCGTCGCTCCACTACGATCCGGCGCGCGCGCAGTTCCAGGACTTCGATGGTTTCTGGGAATTCATCAGCGGCCCGCTGCACGCGATCAGCCTCGCGCCCGGCGGGCTGGACAACACCTTCGGCCCCGAGTTGCGCTGGGCCTCGCGTCCGCGCGGCAGCAAGTCGAGCGGGCCGTACACGAAGGAGCAATACTTCAGCACCGTGCGGATTGATGGGAAGACCAAGGCGCTCAAGGTCACGCATTGCAACCGTGACGGGGAGAAATTATCCAGCCAGAGGCTGGAACCGGTTGATGCGTAACAGCCGCTTGGTTTTTTACGAACGGACGGATTAAGCTGCGTTCATGAAAACAATCAGCGTTGGTGAAGCACAAGGGCAATTGGCCCGCCTCATTGACGAGGTCAACGAGGGCGAGATCTTTGTCATTAAAGATGGCGACAAAGAAGCCACGCTGTCTGCGGCCAGCACGCTCGATCCAGAACTGGATTCGCCGGAACTTGCAGCGGCGCTTTTGCAGGCGGCCAAAGGGCCGTTCACGCCTTACTCGTCTGCGGAAATGCGGGCCATAGGCGAGCGCATCATCCGCGAACACCGGGCCACCAAGGGGAAGTAATGCCTTTGAGAGTCAACAAGGCCGACCAGTTCCGAGCCGATTTCGAGAAATATTTTGCCTGGTATGTCCGGGAAGCTGGCGAAGAGGTCGCGTGGCGTTTTCAGGCCGCGATGGAGAGCGCGTTAGAGCGGATTTCCAATTTGCCTGACCTTGGAAATCCGTGTCGGCTTCGTCATTCCGACTTGCAAGACTTGAGAGCCTTCCGGGTCGATCCACCCTTTCGTCGCATTCTCGTTTTCTACCGCATTGGAACAGAACACATCGAGGTTTGGCGCTTGATGCACGGCGCGCGCGACTTGTCCCGGCGTTTGCAGGAGCCAACTGCTGATGACTGAACAACTCTTTACATGAAAGCCATCCAGCTCGAACAACCGAAACAATTTCGCCGCATCGAAGTCGCCGAGGCGGCGCAGCCCGGCGCGGGCGAAGCGTTGTTGCGCGTACATCGCATCGGCATTTGTGGCACGGACATTTCCGGCTATCTCGGCAAGATGCCGTTCTTCAGCTACCCCCGCATTCCCGGTCACGAACTGGGCGTGGAAGTCCTCGCCGTCGGCGCGGGCGTGACGAATGTGCAGCCGGGCGACCGTAGTTCGGTCGAGCCGTACCTCAATTGCGGCCACTGCTACTCGTGTCGGCGCGGCCACACGAATTGTTGCGAGACGAACCAGACGCTCGGCGTGATGTGCGACGGCGGGATGTGCGAACGCATCGTTCTCCCCGCGCGCAAGCTGCATGTGTCCAGCAAGCTTTCGTATGAACAACTCGCGCTCGTCGAGACGCTCGCCATCGGCTGCCACGCGGTGAATCGCGGTGAGCCGAAGGCCAGCGAGCATGTGCTGGTCATCGGCGCGGGGCCGATTGGGTTGTCGGTCATCGAGTTCGCGCGGCTGTCCGGCGCGAAGACCATCGTCATGGATATGAACGAACAGCGCCTCGCCTTCGTGCGCGAGAAGCTGCGCGTGCCCGATACGATTTTGACCAAGGGCGACGGTGAGGAATTGAAGAGGCTGACGGAACTCACGAACGGTCAGCTCGCCGATGTGGTCGTGGACGCCACGGGCAGCAACAAGTCCATGGCGCAGGCGCTGAATTACTGCGCGTTCAAGGGACGACTGGTTTACGTGGGCATCACGCAGCACGACATCACGATTCCCCACGCGCCCGCGCTGCATCGCCGCGAGCTGGACCTCCGCGCCAGCCGCAACGCGCTGCCCGGCGACTTCACGCGCATCATCAAATTGATTGAGGACGGCCAGATCGACACACAGCCGTGGATCACGCACCACGCCGCGTTCGATGAAATGATCGACGTGTTCCCGAAGTGGACGTTGCCGGAGACGGGCGTGATCAAGGCGGTCGTGAAAGTGTGACACCTCACCCCGGCGCACTGGTGACCGCAACGCGCGGCCACTCGCCCGACTCTTCTACTCGTATTCCGACTTCGCGGGCTTGGCCATCTTCTCCCACTTCTCCCAGCCGGGCAGCGGGTGCTCTTTCATGATGTCCTCGACCATGTAGAAGTCCACGCGGTCTTTCGTGGCGGCACGAACCTTCGCGACCTGTGCCGCAGTGACGAGCGGGAGATCGTTGCCAAAGGACTGGCGCACGTAATTGATCGTGCCGGCCACTTCCTCATCACTCAGGAAACCGCCGAAGCCGGGCATGGGCGGCACGCCCTTGGTCGGATCAAATTTTTGGCCGTTGATTTCCATCGGACCCCACAGGCCTTTCAGCACGATCTTGATCAGGCGCTCGTCGGTCTTGAGCCAGTCGCTGCCAGCGAGCGTGGGATACATGGCGGGCATCCCCTGCCCGTTCGGCTGGTGGCAGGTGCCGCAGTGCGCGTCGCGCAGGAAAACGGAGCGGCCCAGTTGATAGGATTTCAAATCATCGCCCGTCAGTGCGCGCGTGGGGCCGAAGGATTTTTCCTCCTCGGTCTTCGGTGCGGCGGCGAATTTGAAGGTGCCGGCCAGCCAGGCTTGGGCGTTCGGATTGTTGTTGAGCGAAAAGCCCGAGATCTTCTGGAGCGCGGCCACGTCGTCCTTGAGCGTGCCTTCCAGAATCTGTTTGGTCACCGGCCCCATCCATTTGTCGAAGGGCAGCTTCATCGCTTCGAGCACGATGCGGGCACCGTCCGCATTGTCGAGCCACGAGGCGGCGACAATGGCTTCGAGGCGGACGCGACCATGCGCGTCGCGGGCGGCTTGCAGGAACAGGTCGGTGGAGTTCGGAATCTGGTGCGCGGTGTAGCGCAACACATGCACGGCGGCGGCGCGGGCTTGCGGCGCGTTGGCGTAGAGGCAGCGCTTGAGCAATCCGGCGTCCGGCTTGTTCTGCGCCCACGTCGCCCAGAGCGCTTCGCAGAGATGGTGCTCGTACTTCGGATCCGTTTTGTCGAGCTTTGCAGCCCACGCCTTCACGGCGGGAATCACTTCGCTGGCCGGGTGTCCGCGCAGTTCACGCCGCGTGCGGTAGCGCGTGCGGTATTCGGGCAGCTTCAAGTTCTCCAACAATTCCGGGACACTCGCGCCCGCGACTTTCGCCGGCTTCAAGAGCGGACGGCCCGGATAGGTGATGCGATAGATGCGTCCGTGATCGTGGTCGCGGTTCGGGTCGCGCGCGTTGTGCTGCATGTGGCCGATGAGCGCGTTGTGCCAGTCAACAAAGTAGAGCGAGCCGTCCGGCGCGAACTCCAAATCCACGGGACGAAAGTTCGGATCGCTTGACGAGAGCAAATCGCCCGCCGCCTTGCCGGAGAAACCGGAGCCGTCTTCCCAGACGTTGTGATAGCTGATGCCGAGGAAGCCGATGCTGTTGCAGATCATGAAATTGCCCTGCGCCTCGTCGGGAAAATGCCGCGAGGAAACAAACTCCGCGCCGGACGTGGGCCGCGAACGCTTGGGCGCGAACTCGCCCACCTTCTTGATCTCCACGCCGTAGGGCATCTTCGCGGAAATGGGCAACGACCAGAAGTTCTCCCCGCTCGACGCGTCGCTCAGATAATCCTGTTCCCAATAATCGAACGAGTAGCCCCACGGATTGTTCACATCCACCTGGTTGTGGCGTTCGAGACGGAAGCTCTTCGGATCGAAGCGCCACGCGCCGCCGTCGTTGCAACGCTGCGGGCCATACGGCGTCTCCACCTGGCTGTGCAGGAAGCGGCCTTCGAGCAGATAGAACGCCCCGCTCGCGTCCGCGCAATACGCCGAGATGGCGTGATGCGTGTCGTGCGTGTCGAAGCCGTGCATGAGAATTTCCATGCGGTCGGCGTGATCGTCGTGATCGTCATCCACGAGCAGGCAGAGATTCGGCTCCTGCGAAAGATAAACTCCCTCGGGTGCGAGTTCGAAGCCGATGGGCAGATGCAAGCCGCGCGCGAAAATCGTCTGCTTGTCCGCGCGCCCGTCGCCGTCGGTGTCTTCGAGGATGAGCAGCTTGTCGTCGGGCCGCTCGTCGCCCGGCTTGTAATGCGGATAGGCCGGCATCACCGCGACCCAGAGCCGGCCCTTCGCGTCGAACGACATCTGCACCGGATTCTTCATGTCGGGAAATTCCTTCTCCGAAGCGAACAGCTCGACCTTGTAGCCCTTCATCATGGTGATCTTCTCGATGGCTTTCTGACCGTCGAGATACTCGATGGGCCGTTTGAAATTCGTCGGCACCGGCGGCAGCGCACGCGTCTTCGAGTCATCCACGGCGAGACTCTTCGTGGTGCCCTTCGCGACTTCGTGGAGCCGCGCCTCACGAATCGCCATCAGCTCGCGCGTCTTCGCGATCTCGTCAGGATAATTCTGCGGGCCGTAGGGCGCGTAACGCTGGCCGTGGGTGTGGACGCCGTTCACCAGGTTGTAATCGTTGTTCCAGAAGAAATCTTTTTCCTTCACTGCCGCGTGGACGAGCGCGGGGGCGGCTTTCGATTGATGCTTCTGTTTGCCGAACATTCCGTCTGCGAGCAACCCGCCCAACTCCGTGTAGCCCGCTTCCGTCGGTGCGAAGCCGTTGATGGTCAGTGGCTGCGAACGCTTCGCGTAGCTCGCCAGCGTGGGATGAAACAGATCAACGAAGGTCAGCCCGTTGCGCTGCGCCACCTTCTCCATCGCCGCCGTGTAGAGCGCGAGGTTGGCGTTCTCATTCTTGCCGTTCGGCAAATCACGCTTGGCCGACAAATCTTCAAAGGCAATCGGCGACACCAGCACCAGGCGCGGCGCGGCATTGCTGTTGTACGCTTTGCTCAACGTGTGCTTCACGAACGCCTCCAGCTCCGCCTCGTAATTCGCCACGCGCTCCGGCCCGTCGAACGACTCGTTGAACCCGAAGAACGCCACGATGGTGTCCGCGCCCAGGAACGTGAGCCACTGATCCGGCGTGGGGTAAAAGCCGATGCCGTTGTGCTGCGCAAACTCGGGATGAAATTTCTCCGCGCCGGGAAACGCCCACTGCGACTTGCGCGCCGGATGCGGACGAAACCCCGGCGTGTCGCCCGGTCGCCCCATGTTCCGCACCACCAGTTGCTCCGCCGGATAGCGCAGGTGCAGCTCCGTCTCCATGCGGCTGTAATACACATCGCGCTCCGCCAGTCCGTTGCCGAGGAAGACGATGCGCTCGCCGCTCTGCGGCGGGGCCACCCTTTGCGGACGCGCGGACGTGGCGTCCGGCGGCAGCGCCTTCGGGGCGTGCGGTGAGTTGTCAGGCTTTTCCTGCGCCGCCAAACCTGCCGCCAAAACCAATGCGGTCGTGAGACCGAGCAATCGTGTGAACATGCGGGCAGTCTGCCGAACCACCAGGCGCGTTGAAAAGCCCGCAGTCAGCCCGGTTGCGTTGGCCGAAACGGCCAGCCTGCGTCCTTGACGCTGTGAGGGCCGATGGCAAGGTTCGCGGATGGAAGCGACGCTGGATTACGCCGAAAGCCATTTCCCCCAACTCATGCGCCAGGTCAAAGGCGGCGAGGAAATTTTCCTGCGCGACGGTGCCACGGTGTTCGCAAAAATCATCCCGCTTCCCGCACCCCGCGCCGCCGCCCGTCCCAAAGTCGGCGAGAGGACCTCGGCTCCCGTGCAATGGAACGCCGCCTCCTTCGCTGCGTTGGATGAGACGGGACTGAAAGAATTGGGCTTGCTGTGAATCTGCTGTTGGATTCTTGCACGCTCATCTGGCTGGCGGGCGAACCGACCTGCTTGAGCCGGATCGCAACTGATGCCATCAACAATTCCGAATCCGTCCTGCACATCAGCCATGCGAGCCTCTGGGAAATCACCCTCAAGCACGGGGCCGGCAAACTGACCCTGCCCGCCCTGCCGCGTTCCTGGTGGGTTGAACAAATTGGGAAATGGGGGCTCGTCGAACTGCCACTGACCGCCGAGACCCTGTTGCGCGCCAGCGAGCTGCCGGCCCATCATAAAGATCCATTCGACCGCGCCATCCTCGCGCAGGCGCTGATGCACGATTTGGCCATTGTGTCGCCCGACGAAGCCTTCCCGCTCTACGGTGTCCGCGCGGTTTGGTGATGCCACCCATGGCTTCATACCTCCCGCCGCCCGGTTACGCCCGCGTCAAGGTGGTGAACAGTTTCGCGGAACTGGTCGCGACACCTTTCGCCGATGGTGTCAACGCGCTGTGCTGGGCGCGCACCTTGCCGGGGGATTTCCGCGAAGTGGTGGAACGGCTCGACGTACGCGAGGAGATGATGACGCTGGACGATGCTCTGCTCAACGCCCTGCCCCTCAGCGACGCCGGCCGGGTCGCGGTGGACATTCTCCTGGAAGATCAGCGGCTGCTCCGCGCGCACGGTTTGGCTCCGGTGCTGGATTGCATTCAGGGCTATCCCCGCGATGACGCGTCGGAGGTGGTGCGCACGGATGTCTATTCCTTTCACGCCGACCGCGCGCCGGTGGAGGCCGACACGTATCTCTGCACCTACCACGGCGCGGCTTCCGAAGCCGTGAGCAACGAGGAGGCGCGGCGGCATGTGGACCGGCCCGGCACGCGCGCGAAACTCCTCGAACAATTCGGCGGCGCGGACGACGACGACTTCACCGAGTACTTGCGCGAACATTGCTACGATCTGCACTACGCGCTGGAACCGGGAGCGCAGCCGTTTTCCTTCGGCGTGGGCAACTTGTGGCGCATCGCGGTGGAATATCCCGGCTGCCCTGTGCCGCCCTGCCTGCACCGCGCGCCCGAGCAACGGCCCGGTGACCCGGCCCGGCTGTTGTTGATCAGTTAAACCCGAAATCCGAGTTGCGAAATCCGAGGTCCGAAAGAAATCCGAAGCCCGAAGCCCGAAAGGCTCGTGCGGCGCAACGGGCCAGACCGTATCTTTTCGAGCGCGAGAGGCCGGCCCGTTTCGGCCTTCGGATTTCGGAATTCGGATTTCGGAATTCGGGTTAAAACGTCGCGCGCCAGTCACGGCCGGTAGATCGCCGTCTCATTCGTGTCCACCGTGTAATTCCAGCGGCGGATGTATTCGGGGCCGGGGCGGAAGTCGTCGCGTTGGGCAACGAGTTTTTCCTTCAACCGCCCGTCGAGTTTTTTCTGGAGCGGCTCGTGGGCGGAAACGCCAGTGAGGTTGTTCGTCTGATACGGGTCGCGCTCGTGGTCGTAGAGCAGCCACGGGCCGTCGAGCGCGCGGACGTAGGTGTGTTGTGCGGTGCGGAGCGCGCGGTATTCGCGGCCGCCGCGGGCGCGGGTGAACTCGCCAAACGGCACGAGGCAGCGCAACACCGTGGCCCCGCCCGACGGATCCGCGCCGCCGCGCATCGCACCGGTGAAGTCCAACCCCTCGACAGATTTTGGAACCGCCACGCCCGCGAGGCTCAACAGCGTCGGCATTACGTCCTCGGAATTGATCGTGGCGGCAAGGCGCTGGGGCTTGATGCCAAGCGACGCGGGCAGGCGCAGCAACATGGGCACGCGCGCGGACTCTTCCCACGGACGCTGCTTCCGCTGTTGGTTCTGCGACCAAAGCATGTCCCCGTGATCCGAGGTGAAGACCACGATGGTGTTCGTCGCGAGTCCCGTATCGTCCAGCGTGCGCAGCAGGTCGGCGAAGGCGTCATCGAGTGCGGTGCAGTGGGCGTAATAGCCGGCCAGTTCCTGGCGGGCCTTCCCGCGCGCGGACTGGGGCACGTTCGGATGCAGCGCGATTTTTTCCGGCGCGTAGAGCGCGCGGTATTTCGGCGGCGCGGTCTCGTAGGGATTGTGCGGCGGTCCCCACGCGAGCCAGAGCAGGAACGGTTTCGCGGCCTTCGTGCGCGCGCGCAGATACGCCTGCGCGTCGCGCGTCTGCGCGAAGGCGTCGTAGCCATCCCACTTCAATTTCTCCGGGCCGTCCGCGTAGTAGGGCGAGTTGTTGTAGGCGTGCGTGCATTCCAGAACTTTCCAGTAATCAAACCCCTGCCGGCGCTCGCGCGGGATGAACGCCGAGCGGCTGCCGTGGCCGTCAATGTGCCACTTGCCGATGCAGCCGGTGTCGTAACCGGCGGCCTGCAGCACCTTCGGCAGCGTCACGGCGCTGGCGTTCAACGGCACGTCATTGATGAACACGCCGTGCGTGGGCGGGCGCTGGCCGGTCAGCAGGGACGCGCGCGTGGGCGAACACACCGGCATCCCCGCGACCGCCTGCGTGAAATGCACGGACTGTTTCTCGAAGCGGTCGAGGTTGGGCGTCTGCACATTCGGATCGCCCGCGAACCCGAACGCCTGCGCGCGCCACTGGTCGGCGATTACGAAGAGGATGTTCGGCCGCGCGGACGGTTCCGCCGCAGACGCGAACCACGGCAGGCAGAGCAGGCCCGGAAGGAGCCGACGCACGAATTTCATCAGGCCGCAAAGGTGGGGTCTCATGGGTTTGTTTCTTTCAAGTTCGGGACGGGCATTTTGGCACCGACATCCTGCCGCTGCACGGCGAGTTGCGCGCGCATGGTTTGGACGCGCGCGGCTTCGCGTGAGACGAGGTTGGCCCGATGGCCTCGCCCCCGGCTGAATTCATTCTCGCCATGATCTTTATTGGCTCAAGCATCTGATCTGAATCTGTCCTTCTGGATCGCAAATGACAATGCGGTCGTGCCCCGTCAGTCGGGCCAGGTTTTCCTTCACCGTGCAGTGGCGTCAGTTTCCACGCTCACGTCGCTCCACCGAAACCCGACTAGGGCATTCAACTCGCACACGAAAAGTTTTTCACCGACGGGGATGCGGTCAAACGCGCTCCAGCGGAAAGACACTCACGTCCACGCCGCGCGACATGATGATGTGGTCGGGGCGGCGGCCCGTGGGCGCGAAGCCGTTCAGCGTCAGGAGATGTTCATCCCAGGCCGTCACCTCGGCGCGGCAGAGCGGATAGGGTTGATGAAACACCGCGCCGCGCCAGAGCCGTCCACCAGCCGCTGCATAAAGCCGGTAACGCTCGACGAGAAAGAACTCCAGCGATGCGGGGGATGCCGTCGATAGTTCAGCACCCGGCGCATATTCAAATGCACAAACTGCGCCGTTCGCCTCGCCACCACTGCGCTTGGATTCGTAACGGATGGCACCGGCTTTCGTTCGGCTCGATTTCATCCTCGCGTGTTCGTAGGGCAGATGGAAAAAGCGCCGGGCGATGGCCACCGCCAGTCGCTGATTCGCATCCAGCGAGTAGAACCAAACGCCCGGCACGCCGGCGCGATCATGGACGTAGGTGCGCAGGTTCATTTCCAGGAAGTTCGAAAGGCCGGGCACAGCGGGCAGGAACCGTGGCCGGATGTTCTGCATGAAGAACGGGACAATGCCGAGGTAGGCTTTGCCCGCGAACGTATCCACGAAAAGTCCTTCTGGCAGCGTTCGCTGAATCTCCGCCACGGAATACTCCCAGTGCAGGAAGAGCAGCTCGCGCCATTGCTGAAACATCACCGCTCGTGCGGCCGGGCGCAGCCGCAGGGCGAGACGCCCGGCCTCGTCGGGTGGGCGCGGCGTTGGTGTGGTGACGGTCATGGGCAAAAACCCTAGTCAGAAAGTTGTTCAGAAACAATTCAGACGAAAGCGGAAGCAAAACGCCAAGCGCGAGTTTGCGTCGCACTGCACCACCAATATATTTGCCTGAAATGACTCCACGGGATCAACGGACCGGCCTCATCTGGGGTGCCTTCATTGGTGACGCTCATGCCATGCCGGTGCATTGGTATTATGATCGCGCCGCGCTGCACCGCGACTACGGAGTGGTGCGCGATTATCTTGCGCCGCGAAATCCGCACCCCGACAGCATCCTTTGGCGTTCGGAATACACGCCGCTCAATGAACGCGGCGACATCCTGCACGAGCAGGCGCAATACTGGGGGCAGCGCGGCATCCACTATCACCAGTTCCTGCCCGCCGGCGAAAACACGCTCAACCTCCAACTTGCCCGCGTGCTCCTCGACTCTCTCAGCGCGCTCGGCCGTTACGACGCGGAAGATTATCTTCATCGCTACCTCGACTTCATGCTCACGCCCGGCCGGCATCGCGATACCTATGTCGAGGAGTGTCACCGGAAATTCTTCACGGCCTACGCGCGCGGCACCAAGCCGCGGAAGTGCGGCGACAGCGACATTCACATTGGCGGCCTGGCCCACGTGGGCGTGCTCTGCGCGTTCGCCAGCGGGGATGTCGCAGCCACGAGGGAAGTCGTGCGTGAGCATGTTCAACTCACCCATCGTGCGCCCGAAGTGTTGGAGGCCGCCGATGCGTTGGTCGAGATTCTCGGCGCAGTCGTCGCGGGCGGCGCGTTGCGTGAAGCCATCTTCACGCACGGCAGCGACTGGCTTTCCCCGCGCACGGCCCAGCAGTGGTCGCGCGAGCCGGATGAAGTGGTCATCGGCCAACGCGTCAGCCCCGCCTGTTACATCGCCGACGCCTTTCCCGCCTCGCTGTATCTCGCGTGGAAATATGCGGCGGATTTTGAAGCCGGCATCATCGCCAACACCAACCTCGGCGGAGACAACTGTCATCGCGGCGCGGTTGTCGGGGCGTTGCTCGGCGCGGCTGTGGGCACGAGTCGCATTCCGGCGAAGTTCTGCGAGGGACTGCACGATGCCGCAGTCCTGCGTCGTGAGATCTCCTCGTTGGCTTCATGACGCGGGCCAAAGTTTGCCTTTGAGTTCCCGCACGCTAACTTTGTCGAAATGATGATGGAATCTACTGCACGCACGTTCCCCGAGTTCAGCCTCGCGCGTTTGCTCAAGACGGTGTTCGAACCCAAACCCGGCCAGCGCATCGGCATCTTGATCGATCTGGCTGACCCAAAACAGATCGCGAACTTTGCCTTCCTCAAGGACGACGCATTGACGATTCAGCGCCACGCACATGATGTGTTCTATCTCGGTCTGAAGAACGGAGTGCTCGCGGAACTGGGCCTCGTTGGAGGCGGGATGTTCGCCTACCAGATCACAGGTGGCAGCAACCTCGACCTGCCCGATGACGCGTGGACGCCCGAAGGACGCCAGGTCAGTCTCGCGAACGATGTCTATCCGAACTTCGACATCCTCCTCTGCATCTCGACCTTCTCGGCCACTGCGCCACTGACGGCGTTCGCGAAGCAATTTGGTTTTCGTGGTGCGACACTTCACGGAGTCAACCCGATCATCCTCCGCACCGGGCTGGCCGTGGACTACAACGACGTCAGCCGCGAGGCCGAGAAGCTGCGACTGGCGATGACCCGCGCCGACGCGTTCGAGATTGATTTCGAGGTGATGGATCACAAAGCCACTTTGAAGCTGCTGTGCAATCGCCAGGAGGCGCAAAAGAGCCACGGCCTGTGTCGAGGCGACAAACCCGATGTGGCGAATCTTCCGGCGGGCGAGGTTTATTTCGTGCCGACCGGCGCGGAAGGCCAGTTCCCCCGGCGCTATTCCGACGGCAGCATCGGACTGTTGAATGTCGCCGGCGGGCGGATTCAGAAGGCGAACTTCGTCTCGGGCAATCCCGCGACCATCGCCGCGCACAATTCTCTTCTCACTTCTGATCCCGCGACGGGCGAGCTTGGCGAGCTGGGCTTTGGCACGCAGGATTTGCCGCCCTCGGGCCGCGACATCCAGGACGAGAAAATTCTCGGCACACTGCATGTGGCCACGGGCCGCAGTGATCATCTCGGCGGGCATCTGACTCCAGAAATGTTCAAAGTGGCGAAGAACGCCACGCACGATGACATCCTGTTCTCGCCGACCAAGA
Organism: Akkermansia sp.; assembly: GCA_043758205.1. Lineage (GTDB taxonomy): Bacteria > Verrucomicrobiota > Verrucomicrobiia > Limisphaerales > SIBH01 > JANNGC01. Next base: position 2,984 of record JAYVNY010000217.1, on the reverse strand, counting down.
CGCCCGAGATTCGCGTCCCGCAAGCGCGCATGTTTCGTGATGGCAAGAGCGAGGTGGTGATTGAAAATTATCGGCCCGCTCCCTACCTGCAACACGCGCTGGCCTCGTGAACGCCTCCGACTTTTACGAAACCGAACGGGCGCTCTCCGAGTATCTGCTCTTCCACTACGGGACGCCGGCGCAGATTTTGCCCTGGCCGTTCGGCCCGACGACCGCCCTCGAATACCCGGCACGCTGCGTCTCCGAATGCATCCACGCTGCCCGTCTGCCCGCCCAGGCGCGCGCACTCGATCTAGGCTGCGCCGTTGGCCGAGCGACGTTTGAGCTGGCGCGGCATTGTTCAGAAGTCATCGGCATTGATTACTCGCACCGGTTCATCGAAGTCGCGCGACACCTGCAGCAACAGGGTTCGATCTCCTATGTTTACGCGGAGGAAGGTGCGCTCACCACACCCGCCACCGCGCTGGTGCCTGCCGGGATCGACCGCCACCGGGTGAAGTTCGAGCCAGGGGACGCTCAGTCGTTGCGTCTCGATCTCGGGATGTTCGACCTGGTGCTCATGGCGAACCTGGTGGATCGGCTTCACGATCCCCGTCGCTGCCTGAACTCTCTTCCCGCACTCGTGCGGCCAGGTGGGCAATTGATCCTGACCACGCCTTGCACCTGGCTTGAGGATTACACCGCGCGACCGCAGTGGCTGGGCGGCTTCGAGGAAAACGGTCGCCCGATTCGGACTCTCGAAACGCTGCAAGCCGTGCTCGAACCACAGTTCTCTCTCGCTCGATCGTTGGACCTGCCTTTCCTAATCCGAGAGCACGCGCGCAAGTTCCAATGGAGCGTCGCGCTGGCCTCGGTCTGGATTCGGCGCTGAAGCAAGTCCGCCAAAAAACGCTCGCTCCATGCACGCGGTGGCGTTTCAGTAGTTGGGCTGCGCATGAATCGAACACGAATCCTCATCACCGTGGCGGCGTTCTTCGCCACGTTCGCCTTTCTGCTGTTTCCGGACTTCAAGGCCAGCCCGGCGGTGCTCTGGCCGAGCGTGCTCGCGGTCGGACTGGCCTTCCTCACCCGTGACATTTATCTCTCGCTCTTTCTCGGCGCATTCAGCGGCGCGTTGCTGCTCCACGGCGGAAATCCCTGGACCGCGTTTCAAGATCTGTTGATCGGACGGCTCATCCCGTCCCTCATCGATCGATGGAACATCAGCGTGCTGGTCTTCACCTTGATGATGGGCGGATTCGTCGAAGTGCTCAGTCGCAATGGCGGCATGACGGCGCTGACCGAGCGGGTGATGGGACAATCGCGGAGTCCGCGCCGTGCCGCGCTAGGCGCGTATTTCATGGGCTGGCTGGTGTTCTTTGACGGCCTGGCCAGTTCCATGTTGGTCGGGAAAACCTTGCGTCCCATCGCCGATCGCGCCGGTCTCTCGCGCGAGAAACTCTCATTCATCGTGGACTCCACGTCCTCGCCCATCGCGGGGTTGGCCTTGCTCTCGACGTGGGTGGCCTACGAAATGTCCGTCATCCGCCAGGGCCTCGTAAACACCGGCGACACCACGCTGGCCGAAGCGGTCGCACCTTTCTCCTGGCTCGTCTTGAGCCTGCCCTTCCGGTTCTACAACTGGTTCATGCTGCTGCTGGTCTTCCTGCTCATCTGGCTCATGCGCGATTGGGGTCCGATGCTTATCGCCGAAAAAACCTGCCGCGCGCAGCAGCGCCTTGATACCAAGGCCAGCGCTGCCAATCCAACCGACGCACCGGCCACCGGATCACGCGCCGCCCTGGCCTTGATCCCACTGACCGTGCTCGTGCTCGGCGTTTTCGGCGGCTTGTATGTCGGTGGAGGCGGACTGCAAATGACTCTCACCTTTGCTCATCTTGTTGAGGCCATGGGCAAAGCCGATGCGGCCGCGGTGTTCGTTCTCGCTACGGCGGTCGCCAGCGTCGTGGCGCTGGGTTTGACCGCAGTATTTCGAACCACTACCGCCGTTGCCGGAGGAACAACGGAAAGCGGAACTCACGCCTTCTTTCACGGCATGCAACAGATGTTCCTGCCGACGCTCATTCTGGTTTTCGCGTGGATGCTCAACAGCGTCATCAAGGAACTCGGCACCGCGAACTATCTGGTGGCGCTTCTCGGTGAACGTCTCCCATCGGCCTGGCTGCCCGCGCTGGTGTTCCTACTCGCATCCGTCATCTCCTTCAGCACTGGCACCTCGTGGGGCACCATGGCCATCGTGATGCCGCTGGCGATTCCGTTGGCCGTCAAGCTCACCGCCTTCCACGCCGGCGTGGCCGCCAGCCCGGTGCTCGTGGCGACCGTGGGCGCGGTGCTGGCCGGTGCCGTCTTCGGCGATCATTGTTCGCCGATCAGCGACACGACCATCGTCTCGGCCTTCAGCAGCGATTGCGATGTGATGGCCCACGTGCGCACCCAAATGCCTTACGCCCTGACCGCCGCGCTGCTGGCCACATTCCTCGGCTACCTGCCCGCCGGCTACGGAATCTCCCCGTGGTGGTTGCTCGCGTCCGGCGGCGTGGCTTGCTGGCTCCTGGTTCGCTATCGGGGGCAACGGGTCGAGTAAAGTCTCCCATGAACCCCAGCCATCGCCGGACATGGCCGACAATGTCATTGGATCAGTTTCAACCCGACTACCGAAAAACTTTTCTTCGATGACACTCTCCTCAATCCACGACACCGAGATTTTGATCCGGCGCTCGAGCTTTTGGACGTCGGAGCATTTGGACTGACAAAGCCGATGAGGACGCGACTCGAAGCTGTTGTATACGAACGCGGCCGCAGGTGACGCACCCTTTCTCCGGCAGATGCTGCTTCTTCACGCCTTTCATTTCGCGGGTTCGTCGTGGTCGTTCATCTGCCGCAGATTTTCGAGATACGCATTTTTCGGCGCGGGCTTTGCGGGACGCGCTTCGGTCTCGATCATTTCTTCCACGCGCGCGGAGCTTCCGGCGATGAGTTCGTGG
>JAYVNY010000216.1:0-18880 GCA_043758205.1 Akkermansia sp. | reverse complement strand
GCGGGTTCGAGTTCCGTCAGCTTGCCTTTCGTGCGTCCGGTCTCGACGCAACCGGGGCAGAGATGGCGGTCGCCCAGTTTTACGTCGCAGAGCGCGCAGAGGAAACGTCCGCACGCGCCGCAGGGGACGGTGGCGCGTTTGGCCGGATGGTAGAAGCACGAGGCCTCGCCTTCGCTCAACACTTGATCCAGCGGCGCGACTTCGGGCGGGGTCACGCGGAACAGCGCGGGGAAGGCGAGGACGCGCGCGGCCTTGGCACATGAAGGACAGGCGGTGAGCGCGGCCAATTCCACCGGGGACTCCGGCCACAGCTCGGCACACTTCGGACACGCGAGTCGGGCGGGCATCAGTTGGTTGGCGTCGGTTGCAGATCGCGGAAGTTGTCGTCGTAGAGGTGAGCCATCATCGCGAAGTAGAGTGGCACGGTGACGAGCAGGCCGACGAGGCAGGCCAAGGCGCCCGCGCTGGAAATGATGCCGCCGACCATGATGAACAACGACGTCATGCCCCAGTTGCCCCAGGTTTTGGAAACCACCTTCCGGCTCAGGCGCATGGCGGGCCAGAATTTCAGCCCCTTGTCCATGATGAGCAGCATGGAGTGCGTCCAGCAGACGGTCAGATAGACGATGGCCGCGAAGGTGATAAGTCCGGCGATGACGAGGCCGATGATCAGGCCCACGCCCGCGCCGCTGGCGAAGGGATTGCCACCGCGCCCACCCGCCGACAGTCCGCCCAACCCCAGGCCCGCCACGATGGCGACGGGGATGACGCACGCCAAAATCAGCAGCGTCTGCACCAGCGAGGCGAGGAAGAGTTGCAGGAAGCTCCGGGTGAAACCGGCGAAGACATCACCCACGCCGGCCTGCTCGCCCCGCGCGAGTCGGAGAAAATACCAGAACACCCCGCCGGTCAGCGGTCCCACGTAAAGTGGTTGGAGAAAAACATTCAGAAAGTTCATCGCCGGGACGACCATAGCTACCCCGGCGGTGACGGCGTAACCCGCAAAGAATACTAGGCCGGCCAAGAGCGTCGCACCGATGACGGAACCGGCGTTGTTCTTGAAGAGGTTCCAGCCGCGCTCCAGACAGGCACCGATCTCCACGCGGTACTCACGGGCGAGCAATTCCTCCTCGTTGATCCACACGCCTGAGACGGAGGCCGGGGCCGCGCCTTCCGAGAGGCGTTGCACGAGGATCGGTTTGCACGCGGCGCAGACGTTGCGGTCGGCGAGGCGGATGACTTCATCGGGCGGAAAACTCTTTCCACACTCGGCGCACAACACCTGGCCGGGCGCGGCGGTGGAGATGGGCGGGGCGGAGAAATAGGTGGTGGCGGAAGGTGCGGGCGGCAGCAGCTCAGGCGGAACTTGCGCGAGCGGAATCCAGTTGGGCAGGCGCGCCTCCCATACGAGCGTCGCCGGCTGCACGGTGCGATCGGCGATGAGCGCGCGGAATTGCTCGTCGGTGAAGGGGCCGGACTGTTGGCCATCAGTGGCGTGATACCAGTTCATGTTTTTTGTTGGGTTGGGTTGGTGCAGTGAAGCGTGACGCGTGGCGGCGCGGTGTTTGCAGCGAGGCAAACCCGTCTCCGGTGGGGTGGCCCGGTTTCGCGTCGCACGAACTCATCGGGGATGAATTGATGCACGGAGAATGCGCGAGCGGTGCGCGGGTGAAAAGGGTTTTCCTGTAAAGTCACGAGCGGGGGCGCATCTGGAAAGTCCCGTCGTGGGGTGCTGGGAATCACACGAGGCTGAAAGCCTCGCAACCTGCCGACAAGAATGTCGGCGTTACGGTAACGCCGGCTTTCCAGCCGGCAGGTTGCGAGGCTTTCAGCCTCGTGGCAGCGGTAAATTTATGATGCGCCCCGGGCTGCGCGCCTACCGATACGCCTCGCGTTTCGATTTCACCCTCTTGCTGTAGTTCACGGCTTTCGTCGCCGCGTCGGCTCCCGATGATTTGCCGCCGCTGTCCTGGCCGGTGCTGCGCTTGAGTTCCCGCACTTGATCGCGGAGTAGGGCGGCTTTTTCGAACTCCAGATTGTTCGCGGCTTTCAGCATGTCTTCTTCGAGTTCGCGCAGTGTTTCCACCACGTCGAAATTGCCGGCGGTTTCGTTCAGCACGGCGGCGGCTTTCTTCTTCTCGACCTGGCTGGCGCTCAGGCTCTCTTCAATCGCCCGCTGCACGCCGCGGGGCGTGATGTTGTGTTCCTTGTTGTAGGCGATCTGCCGCTCGCGGCGGTAATGCGAGATGGCGAGAAATTTCTGGATGCTCTGCGTCTTCACGTCGGCGTAGAGGATGACCTCGCCGTTCAGGTGGCGCGCCGCGCGGCCCGCCGTTTGGATGAGACTCGTGGTGCTGCGGAGGTAGCCTTCCTTGTCCGCGTCGAGAATGGCGACGAGGGAAACTTCCGGCAGGTCGAGTCCTTCGCGCAGCAGGTTGATGCCGATGAGCACATCGAACTCGCCCCGCCGCAGTGCGCGCAAAATTTCCACGCGCTCAATCGCATCAATCTCGCTGTGCAGGTAGCGCACGTTGATGCCGACGTCGCGCAGGTAGTCCGTGAGTTCCTCCGCCGTGCGCTTGGTGAGCGTCGTGACGAGCACGCGCTCTTTGCGCTCAATACGTTTGCGCGCTTCTTCCAGCAGGTCGTCGATCTGACCTTTGAGCGGCTTCAGGGTGATGGTCGGATCGATCAAGCCCGTGGGACGCACGATGAGTTCGACAACACCCGGTTGGGTCCCGCGTGGAGCGCCCGCTTCGAGCACGGCACTTGGAGGAATCAGTTCCGTTCGTGCCATGCTGGAAGCCAGTACTCCACCACGCAGCTTGAGCGCATCCTCGCCCGACAACTTGAGTTCCAATTCGGAGGGCGTGGCGCTCACGTAGAGCGCCTGAGGGTGCATGGTTTGAAATTCGTCGAAGTTCAACGGGCGGTTGTCCAGCGCGCTGGGCAGGCGGAAGCCGTGTTCGACGAGGACGTTCTTGCGCGCACGGTCGCCGGCAAACATGCCGGTGATTTGCGGCAGCGTGGCGTGGGACTCGTCCACCACGAGGAGAAAATCTCTCGGAAAAAAATCAATCACGGTGCTGGGGCGCGAGCCGGGCGGACGGTTCGCGATGTGCCGCGAGTAGTTCTCGATGCCCGAGCAGAAGCCCATCTCAGTCATCATTTCCAGATCGTATTCCGTGCGCATCTTCACGCGCTGGGCTTCGAGCAGCTTGCCGTTCTTCTCGTACTCGGCGATGCGGTTGGTAAGTTCTTCGCGGATGGAAAGGACGGCGCGCTTCATCTTGTCGCCGGGCGTCACGAACTGCTTGCTCGGGAACAGCATCGCGTTCGGCAGGGTGGCGAAGGTGTCGCCGGTCAGGGGATCGAAGCGCGTCAATCGCTCCACCGTGTCGCCGAAGAACTCGATGCGCAGCGCGTCCTCGGTGTAGGCCGGGCAGATTTCCACGGTGTCGCCGCGCACGCGGAAATTACTGCGCTCGAAGGCGATGTCGTTGCGCTTGTATTGCAGGTCGATGAAGCGCGCGAGCAGTTGCTCACGGGAAATTTCCTGCCCCACATGCAGCGGCACGATGAACGACTCGTAGTCCTCCTTGCTCCCGATGCCGTAGATGCAGGACACGCTCGCGACCACGATCACGTCACGGCGCGAGATGAGCGAACTCATGGTCGAGAGCCGCATCCGCTCGATGGCGTCGTTCACGCTCGAATCCTTTTCGATGAACGTGTCGGTGCGCGGGATGTAAGCCTCCGGCTGGTAGTAATCGAAGTAGCTGACGAAATATTCGACGGCGTTCTTGGGGAAGAAGCCCTTGAACTCGGCGTAGAGTTGCGCGGCCAGCGTCTTGTTGTGCGAGATGACCAGCGTGGGCTTGTTCACGTTCGCGATGACGTTTGCGACGGTGAACGTCTTCCCCGAGCCGGTCACGCCGAGGAGGGTCTGGTGCTTCGCGCCCGCGCGCACGCCCTCGGTCAGCTTCGCGATGGCTTGCGGCTGATCACCGGCGGCTTCAAAGGGGGCGGAGAGTTCAAACATGAGCGCGCGCAAGCTAGGAGTGAGGTGCGGACGTGTCAACGAACGGGCCGGACTGCGGCTCGGTGCGCCACGCTTCCCGCTCTGTTCACCAAAAAATTGCTTGGGCGCAAATTCCCGGCGTGACTATCCTGCGTGGACCTATGGCGAACGGCAACGCACTCGAAGCTCTGCGGCGGTTTGAAATCCCCGGACGCGTCTCCATTATCGAAGGCAACGGCGAGCTGCCGAAAGTCGAAGTGACCAGCGACAAGGCGCGGGCCGAGATTTATCTCCACGGCGCGCACGTCACAAATTTCCAAATCAATGGCCAGCCGCCGCTGCTCTTCATGAGCCAGTGCAGCCGCTTCGCGCCCCAACAGGCCATCCGCGGCGGTGTGCCGATCATCCTCCCGTGGTTTGGGCCGCGCGAGGGCGAGCCGGCGCATGGTTTCGCGCGCCAGACGGACTGGGTGTTGCACGAAACCAGCGCGCTGCCCAGCGGCGGGGCCACGCTGCGTTTCAGCCTCCCTGAGACGAGCGCGGGCGGAATGTGGCCGCCGTTCACCGCGAACTACGTTGTAACGGTGACGGATCAGCTCAAGCTCGATCTCATCATCACCAACTGCGCGCGGGATCAGCAGTTCACGTTCGAGAATTGTCTCCACACCTACTTCACCGTCGGCGACATCACGCAGGTAGTCGTGGTGGGTTTGAAGGGGGCGAGCTATCTCGACAAGGTGGAGAACTACGAGTCCAAGACCGAGCCGTTCAGCGAGATTCGCTTCGAGTCCGAAGTGGACCGCACTTATCTCGATACGACGGCCAGGGTGGAAATCCGCGACCGGGCATTGCAACGAAAAATTCTCGTCGAGAAATCCGGCTCCAATTCCACCGTGGTCTGGAACCCGTGGATCGCCAAGGCGGCGCAGATGCCCGATTTCGGCGACGACGAATATCAGCAGATGGTCTGCGTGGAATCGGGCAACGTCGGGCGGAACAAAATTACGCTCGCGCCCGGACGCTCCTCGCTGCTGCGGGTGGTGTTGAGCAGCGAGAGTTTGTGAGCGGACATCCGGGGGCTCCTTCGTTGGCGGAACTTTCGCCTTGTTTCAGCCGGAACGATGAAGATGGAATCGGTCCTGCCTCACGCCAGGTCGCGAAGGGCGCAAAGGAATTTGCCTTCTGGTTTTGCGGCGACCTTTCACCGTCAGGCGCTGGGGCGCGGCTCGGACGGCGGGGCTGCCGTGGGGACGAGCCGTCCGACGACGGCGGCCATTTCCTTGCCGGGCTTGAACTTCGCCACGGCGCGGGCTGGGACGGGATATTCCTTGGCCGGGTCGGCGGGGTTGCGGCCCATGCGCGGTTTGCGACGACGCACCTCGAAGACGCCGAAGTTTCGCAGTTCGACCCGCTCCTCGCGCCCGAGGCTGTCAATGATGGACGCGAAAAGGGTTTCGACGGCGTCCATGGCCTGCGCCTGACTCAAGCCGACTTTCTCACTGACCCGCAACACGATGTCATGTTTTGTCATAGGCCAATCCTCGGATGTTTGAACTGCGTTGAAAGCTGAGTGGATTAAGCTCCGCGCGGGGAACACGGTCAAGCGGCGAGTTGGCGCCTGCCGGGGCTGGGGCATCTCAACCTGACCGGTTTGGTGGGCAAGGCGAGGAGCACGTACCGAGGCATGAATTTGTTTTCCCGCCGCAGTGTTCGTCACGGTTCGAGGGAGAACAAAATGATGGTTAAAGATCATTGAGGGTAACGGCTGGCCCTCCGAGTTTCTCGACGGTGATTCCGCGCGCTGGAGTGGCGTCTGCGCCGTCCTTTTGGGAATTGAACCTTGACCAGTTTGCGCCCGGTGAATAAGTTCTGTTGAGAAGTGAATCGCTGGCTCGACCAGCCTGTGCCAAGTCGGAGAAATTTATTCTACCGACTTTTTTGTTCCCCGGACGGGGAGCGGAGCCGGGCGGAACAGCCGCCAGACTATTATGAATGCCGCCGATTTTTTAGCCGTTCTGGAGTACTGGGAAAAAGAAAAGGGCATCAGCCGTGAGGTTCTCACGGCGGCTGTCCAGGAATCACTCGTGCAGGCCGCGAAGAAAGCGGTCGGCCCGGCGCGGGAATTGCGCTGCAGCATTGACCAGAAGAACGGGGACATTCGCGCTTACGCGAAACTCATCGTCTCGGACAAGGTCTCTTCCAAGCACGACCAGATTTCCGTCTTCGACGCGCGCCGTATCAAGGCGGATGCCCAGATTGGTGACGAACTTGAAATCGAAGTCACACCCAACGGTTTCGGGCGCATTGCCGCCCAATACGCCAAGCAGGCGCTCATGCAGGCGGTGCGGCGCGCGGAGAAGGCGCTCATTTTCACCGAGTTCAAAGACCGCGTGGGCGACATCATCAGCGGCGTCGTGCGACGCTTCGAGCGTTCGGACGTGACGGTGGATCTCGGCAAGTACGAGGCGCTGCTGCCGAACCGCGAGCGCGTGCCCACGGAGGAGTATCAGATTGGTGAGCGCGTGCGTTGCTACGTAAAGGCCGTGGAGAATGGCAATCACGGGCCGGAAATCATTCTGTCGCGCGCGGACCCGAATTTCGTTTTGAAACTGTTCCAGGTGGAAGTTTCCGAAATCAGCGACGGCACCATTGAAGTGAAAGGCATTGCCCGCGAGCCGGGTTTCCGCACCAAGATTGCCGTCTGGACGCGGGATGACAAAGTGGACCCGGTCGGCGCTTGCGTCGGTCTGCGCGGTCAGCGCGTGAAGAACATTGTCCGCGAGTTGAACAATGAGAAGGTGGACATCATCAAGTGGTCGCCAAACATCCGCGAGTTCATCAGCAACGCGTTGAACCCGGCGAAGATTAAAGACTTTGACGCGGATGAGACGCGCAAGCGCGTCCGCATCACCGTGCCGATGGACCAACTGTCGCTCGCCATCGGCAAGCGCGGCCAGAACGCGCGGCTCACCTCGAAGCTCACGGGCTGGCAGGTGGACATCGAGGGGGAGGAAGTGACCGTCGTCGGCTTCGATCAACAGGTCGCGCTGGCGGTTCAGGCCATTGCGGCCATCCCTGGCGTGACGCCGGAACAGGCGGATGTTCTCGTCCATCATGGCTTCACGAGCCTGGCAGATTTGCTGCAAGCCGAGCAAAGCGATTTAGCTGGCATTCCGCAGATTGCCGAGCAAGCTGCCGCGCTTTACGAAGCGGCGCGTGCCGAGTCCGCCCGACGTCAGATCAAAGTCGGGGAAGCCCAGACGCCCGTAGCGTGATTTTATGAAACCCGGTTCTGCCAAACGTAGCATGTCACCGCAATGAACATTGCGATGACATACCGGGTGCAGAAAAACTTATATGCCCGTTCGTATTTACGACATTGCCAAGCAGCTCGGCCTCGAGAACAAAGAAGTTATCGTCAAGGCCAAGGAACTGGGCATCCACGCCGCCAAAGTCCCGTCCAGTTCGCTGGACAAGATCACCGCTGAATTCCTCGTCGAACAGCTCGGTGGCAAGAAGGTCGCCGAGGCTCCCGCTCCGCCGCCCGCGCCCGCCATCGTGGTCGTCCATGAACCGCCACCGCCGCCACCGCCCGTGGAAGTGGTCGCGCCCGTGGTGCCGGAACCGGTCGTCGCCGCCGAGCCGGTGTCTCCGCCACCGGTGGTTGAACCCGCTCCCTTGACCAGCGCCGCGCCTGCCGCGCCTGCGCCGGTTGCTGAAGTCTTAGCGCCGCCAGCGCCGCTCGCGCCGCCGCCGCCTCCGCCCAAGCCGCCCGAACCGTGGGTTCCGAAGGTCGGCGAGAAGATCGGCTCGATTCTCCTGCCGCAGCGGCCCCGTGTCGGCGACAAGCTCGGCTCCGTGAAATTACCGCCGCCTCGGGACGGCGGACGCGACTTCGGTCGCGGCGGTGGTCGTCCCGATCCACGTGGCGGTGACAACCGCGGCGGGCGTCCGGGCCAGCCGCAGTTTGGCCGTCCGCAGGGCGGTTTCCCCGCCAAGCAGGCTGCTCCAGCCAGGCCCGCGCAGAGGCAGATCGAAGTTGCTGCCGACGCGCCCGTCATCAGTATCAAGCCGCCCATCGTTGTCCGCGAACTCGCGGAGCAGATGAAGCTCAAGCCCTTCAAAATCATCGCCGACCTCATGGGCCTCGGCGTGTTTGCGAACGTCAACCAGGCCATTGACGAGCAGGTGGCGCAGCGCGTCGCCGCCATCAACGGCTTCAAGCTCGAAGCCGAGAAACGCGAACGCGGCGGCGGCATCGTCCACGCGCCGGTCAAGAAGCTCGAACTCGACATCGAGGACAAACTTGAAGACCTCCGGCCGCGCGCGCCGGTGGTCACGATCATGGGTCACGTTGACCACGGCAAAACTTCTTTGCTCGACGTCATTCGCAAGGCCAACGTCGCCTCGGGCGAGGCGGGTGGCATCACGCAGCACATCGGTGCTTACACCATTTCGTTCCCGCACCCTGAGCGGAAGACGGAGTTGCAGCAGATCACTTTCCTCGACACGCCCGGTCACGCCGCGTTCAGCGCCATGCGTGCGCGCGGCGCAAATGTCACCGACCTCGTCGTGCTCGTCGTGGCGGCGAATGACGGCGTGATGCCGCAGACGCTCGAAGCCCTGGCGCACGCGCAGGCGGCGAAAGTTCCGATCCTCGTGGCGGTCAACAAGATGGATCATCCGAACGCGAACCCGATGATGGTCCGCAAGCAGCTCGCGGAAAAAGGGCTGACGCCTGATGACTGGGGCGGCGACACCATTTTCGTGGACGTTTCTGCGTTGACCAAGGTGGGCGTGGACAAGCTGCTCGAATTGATTTTGCTCCAGGCCGACTTGCTCGAACTCAAGGCCAACCCGACGCGTCGCGCCAAAGGCAACGTCATTGAGTCCGGCCTCGAACCCGGCGGCCCGACCGCGACCGTGCTCGTGCGCAAAGGCACGCTGCGCCGTGGTGACGTCATTTTGTGCAGCCAGTTTTATGGCAAAGTCCGCGCGCTGATTAACGAGGAGGGCAAACGCCTCGACGAAGCCGGTCCGTCCGTCGCCGTGAAGGTTCTCGGTCTCAACGGCGTGCCCGAAGCCGGCATCGAATTCACCATTCTCGAAAATGAAAAGGCCGCGCGCGAAGAAGCCGAGCGCCGCGAAATGCAGGCCCGCAAGGAAGGCCACGAATCCGCCGGCCCGAAAGTCTCGCTCGAAAATCTCTTTCAACGACTGGACGCGCAGAGTGCCAAGGTGCTCAAGATCGTCGTCAAGGCCGACACGCAAGGTTCCGTCGAGGCCATCGCCGACGCGCTCAATCAGATTCAGTCGGACAAGGTCTCGCTGGAAATTCTCCGCGACGCCGTCGGCACTATCACCGAGTCGGACATCCTCCTCGCCTCCGCGTCGAAGGCCGTCGTGCTCGGCTTCCACACTCGCGTGGACAACGGCGTGGCCGACATCGCGAAGCGCGAAGGCGTGCAGCTCAAGCTCTACACGATCATTTACGAACTCATTGACGAGGTGAAACTCGCGCTCGCCGGACTGCTCGATCCGATTCTCAAGGAAGTCATCACCGGCTCGGCGGAAGTGCGGAAGATCTTCGAACTGTCGAAGGGCGGCAGCGTCGCCGGTTGCGCTGTCACCACCGGGCGCATCATTCGCGGCAAGGTGCGCGTCATGCGGCGGAAGAACCTCATTTACGAGGGCGTCACGCAATCGCTCCGCCGTTTCCAGGACGAGGTCAACGAGGTGCGCTCCGGCATGGAATGCGGCATCCGCGTCGAGGGCTACAACGACTTCCAGATGGGCGACACCATCGAATGTTACGCCGTCGAGAAGCTCGCGTCCAAGCTCTGACCCTTACGGAGGCCCCATGCCCACACTCCGAATCCTGCGCGTCGCGGAATTGCTCAAGCGAGAAATCGGCGAGGCCATCCGTCGCGAAATTCCCGTGGCCCAGGCCGGCCTCGTCTGCGTCAACGACATAGACGTGTCCGGCGATCTCAAGTCGGCCCGCGTTTATCTCAGCCTCCTCGGCACGCCCGAACAGAAAAAAGTCGCCGTGGATTTGCTCAACCACAACCGCGTCCGCATCCAGATGCTCATGGCGAAATCTGTAGTGCTGAAACAGACGCCCAAGATTAAATTCTTTTACGACGAATCGGTCAATCGCGGCAACCGCGTCCTCTCCATCATCGCGGAACTCGAAAAGACCTCGCCTATCGAGCCGGCGGAAACCGACGAGCCATGAAACCCGCGCCCGTCATCGTCCGCCGCATCATTGACGCGCTGCGCGAGGCGCGCACCATCTGCATCGTCGGCCACATGCGGCCGGACGGCGATTGCGTCGGCTCGCAGCTCGCCCTCGCCCTCGCGCTGAAGAACGAGGGGAAACGCGTCACCGTGTGGAACGAGGACGCCGTGCCGCAGAAGCTGCGTTTCCTCGACGCGGACAAGATGTTCTCCAAGCCGCACAGCGGCGAGAAATTCGACTGCGTGGTCGCCACCGACTGCGCCAGCTTCGAGCGTCTGGGCAAATGCCGGGATCACATCACCGCCCGGAAGCTCTTCATCAATATTGACCATCACACCAGCAACACGCGCTACGCGGACATCAACTGGGTCATGGGCAAGGAGCCTTCGAGCGGAGAATTAATCTACCGCCTGCTGCGCGCCGCGAGCTGGCCCGTCACGAAGCCCATCGCCGACTGTCTGTTCACCGCCGTCTCCACCGACACCGGCTCGTTCCAATATGCGAGCACGCGCCCGGCGACGTATCAGATTGCCGGGGAACTGGTGAAGCGCGGCGCGGACCTCGCGAAGATTTGCGACGAAGTTTATCAAAGCTACTCGCTCCAGCGCGTCCGCCTCCTGCGCCACGTCTATAATTCCTTCCGCCTGACGCACGACGACCAGATCGCCTGGTTCTGGTTGAAGCAAAAAGATTTCACCCGCACCGGCGCGGAACGGAACGACACCGAGGGACTCATCGAGCACATCCGCGACATCGAGCCGGTGGTGGCCGCGTGCTGCTTCGAGGAAATGGAGCCGAACCTCGTCCGGCTCAGCATGCGCTCGAAAAACGGGAAGGTGAATGTGAACGAAATCGCCGCGCTCTTCGGCGGCGGTGGTCATCCGGCGGCGGCGGGCGCGCGCATCGCCGGCACGCCCATGTCCGTCCAGCGCCGCGTGATCGCCGCGATCAAGAAGGCCCTCGACCGCAAACACTGACCGCAGGCGCGCGGATTTTTCCGGGCGCATCGGCGGGCGGCTTTCGCCGCACCCCCCAGAATTTGCCCGTTGGCGGAGGAGCCGTAAGTCCGCGCGCCCGCGCGCTGATTATTCTTCTTGCACGTTTTCCCGTCCGGCCTGCTGGTTCCGCGAGCACCTCCGTCTCTGCCCCCGCGTGGCCGGAAAATTTCGCCGAGGGCAACGGACAATTGGTCAACGACCCGCAAGCGCCGCTCCACGGACAGGCACTGCCGGATTTGAGCGGCTCGCAAGGAAGATGCGTGGGCGCGACCTTCGCGGCAGTGACGACGGATTTCAGTCCCGGCGCCATGCCGTATCCGCCCTTTTACACCGTGGTCTGGGTGGTGCGCGTGAAGTGAGCGGCGCTCGGGCGCGGCTCGGAAAAACGGCACCGGGGCCGACGCCGCCACCTTGCAAAGCCGACGCAACTGGAAGTGGTGGGCCGCCCGATTCTCCGGCTTGCCGCAGCCCGGCGCGGGCGGCTAAACTGTGCGGGTGTTCACCGGTCGCGATTTCAGAAGGGTGAGGCGTGCCTGCCCGGCGCTCCTGCTCGCTTTCGTGGCGCCGCTGTTCGCGGCCACGCCGGCGGAGAATTTTTTCACCACCCAAGTCCAGCCGGTGCTTCAGGAAAATTGTTTCAAGTGCCACAGCCATTCATCGGAAAAAATCAAAGGCGGACTCGTGCTCGACTCGCTCGACGGCCTGCTGGCCGGCGGTGACACCGGCCCGGCGCTGGTGCCGGGCGACGTGGAGAAAAGTTTGCTGATCCAGGCCGTGCGCTACACCGACGCCGACCTGCAAATGCCGCCGAAGGACAAAAAACTTTCCGCGCCCCAAATCGCCGCCCTCGAACAGTGGGTGAAGGACGGCGCGGTGTGGCCCGGCCAGACCGGCAAGTCCGCGAAGCGCCCACGCGGAAAGATCACGGACGAGGATCGCAAGTGGTGGGCCTTCCAACCGCTGGCCCGGCCCATGCCGCCGAAGGTGGACGATCACGGCTGGGCGCGGAATGATCTCGACCGGTTCATCTTCAATAAGCTGGAGCAGAGCGGATTGAAGCCGTCGGGCGAAGCTTCGCGCCGCGCGCTGGCCCGCCGCGCGTATTTTGATCTTACCGGCCTACCGCCCACGCTGGAGGAGATGGATTTATTCGTCGCCGACAAATCGCCCGACGCCTACGACAAACTGGTCGATCAACTCCTCGCCAGCCCGCGCTACGGCGAGCGTTGGGCGCGGCATTGGCTGGACCTGGTGCGTTACGCGGACTCGGACGGCTACCGCATTGATGACTTTCGCCCGACGGCGTGGCGCTATCGCGATTACGTGATTGACGCCTTCAACCGCGACAAACCGTACGATGAATTTGTGCGCGAGCAGTTGGCCGGCGATGAAATTTTGCCGCGCACGCCGGAGCGGATGATTGCCACCGGCTATCTGCGCCACTGGATTTACGAATACAACAACCGCGACGTGGTCGGGCAGTGGAACACGATCTTGAACGACCTCACCGACACGACGAGCGATGTTTTTCTCGGTCTGGGAATGCAGTGCGCGCGTTGTCACGACCACAAGTTCGATCCGATTCTCCAGAAGGATTACTATCGGCTCCAGGCGTTCTTCGCGCCCTTTTTACCGCGCGAGGACATTGATGTGGCGACGGAGGCCGAGCGCGCGGCCCATCGGGAGAAAATGGCGAAGTGGGAGGAGATGACCAAGGAGGTGCGCGCGGAAATCGCCGCGCTCGAAGTGCCGCATCGCAAAAAGGCCGACGAACTTATCCTGCCGAAATTTCCGGAGGAGACGCTGGCCTTGATTGAGAAGCCGGTCGCGCAGCGCACGCCGCTGGAACATCAGATTGCCGAACTCGCCTATCGTCAGGTGACGTATGAGCACTACCGGATGAAAGTCACGGGCGCGGACAAGGAGAAGCACGTCGCGCTGCTCAAGAAGCTCGCGTCGTTTGATGAATTCAAGCCCGCGCCGCTGCCGCAGGCGTTGCTCGTGACGGACGTGGGCGCGGTGGCCCCGCCGCTGTTCATCCCGAAGAAAGCGCCCACGCCGGTCGAGCCGGGACTGCTGACGATTCTGGACGAGAAGCCCATGACGATTCTGCCCGTGCCGGGTTTGACCAACAGCACGGGCCGTCGTACCGCGCTGGCGCAGTGGCTGACCGAGCCAGAGAATCCGCTGACCACGCGCGTCATCGTGAACCGCGTGTGGCAATATCATTTCGGCCACGGCCTGTCGCGCACGGCGAGCGACTTCGGCAAGCTGGGCGAGATGCCCAGCCATCCTGAACTGCTCGACTGGCTGGCGCGTCGTTTCGTGGCGGAGGGCTGGTCGTTGAAGAAGTTGCACCGGATGATTTTGACGAGCGCGACTTATCGCCAGGCAAGTGAAGCAGTCATCAGTAAGTCAGTGATCAGTCAGGCGTCATCGGGCGGTCGGACTGACTCACTGACCACTGACTCACTGATTACTTCCGCCAAGAAGCTTGACCCCGAAAATCGCCTCCTCTGGCACGGCCCCATGCGACGGCTCGACGCCGAGCAAATCCGCGACGCCATTCTCGCGGTCACGGGCGAACTGCAAGCCGACGCGGGCGGACCGGCGTCCGATGCCTTCAAAGCGCGCCGCAGCATTTACACCAAAGTCCTGCGGAACAACCGCGACCCGCTGCTCGACGTGTTCGACGCGCCGCAGCATTTCACCAGCACCTCGCAGCGCGACACGACCACGACGCCCGTGCAGTCGCTGCTGCTCATCAACAGCCAGTACATGCTTCAGCGCGCGCAGGCGATGGCGGGGCGCTTGCAAAAAAGTGGCGCGAAGAATGACGGCGAACTCATCACCACGGCTTACCAGCTCGCCTTCAGCCGCGCGCCTTCCGCCACGGAACTTGGCTCCGCGCAAAAATTTCTCCGCGCACAGCAGCAGCGCGTGAACCTGGAGAAGGCCAGTTCCGCCGCCGCCGGTTTCATCGCCGACAAAATTCCTTATCGCGACGGCAAGGCCGCGGTCATGGCCCCGCGCTCCGCGCAGGAGCGGCTGATGGTGGCGAACAACGAATCGTTCCCGACGGAAGATTTCACCATCGAGGCGTTCGTGCTGCTGCGTTCGCTTTACGAAGGCGCGGAAGTCCGCACCATCGCCTCGCACTGGGGCGGCAAGAACAGCGAGCCGGGCTGGGCGCTCGGCGTGTCGGGCCTCAAGTCCCTGCGCCGTCCGCAGACGCTGGTGTTGCAACTCTCAGGCAAGGACGCAGACGGGAAGAAACTTTATGAGCCGATCTTCTCGGACCTGCACATCAACTTGAACAAGCCCTACTTCATCGCCGTAACCGTGAACCTGACGAACACGAGCGAAGGCGGCGTCACGTTCTACGCGAAGGATTTGTCGAACGACGACGAGCCGCTGCAAGTCGCGAAAATCGCGCACCGCGTCGTGAGCGGGTCGCGGTCGTCGTCGGCGTTTGCGATCGGCGGGCGCGCGGTGGACAAAAATCATCTGTGGGACGGGCTGATTGATGATGTGCGCCTGTCGCGCGCGGCGTTGCGTCAGGAGCAGTTGCTGCTCACGAGCGAGGCACTCACGGCGGCAACGTGCGGCTACTGGCAGTTCGAGGCCAAGCCCAGCGTCTTTCGCGACTCCTCGCCGAACAAGAACGACATCAAGCCGCAGCTCGCCAGCCGCGCCGTGACTACGGATCGCCAGACGGCGGCGCTCACGGATTTCTGCCAGGTGCTCCTGAACGCGAATGAGTTTTTGTATGTGGAGTGAAATTCAGGGGATTGCGAAGACGGCGGCGGAATGACACGCTCGGTTCGTGCAGCCTTTGAACCTCGACAAACTCCGGGATGCTGTCCGAGCGGGGAACATTGAATGGCGCAAACATGTGTTGACGCGCATGGCGGAACGCAACACTCCGCAGGCTGTCGTCCTCGAAGTGCTGCTCTCGGGTGAAAGAATTCGCGATTATCCGGAGGACAAACCGTTCGCCTCGGCCTTGTTCTTTGGCTATGATGACGACCGTCCGTTGCACGTTGTCGCATCCGTGGATGAGGCGGCCAGGCAGACATTCATCATCACGGTTTACGAGCCGTCTTTGGAAGTGTTTGAAGCGGACTACAAAACGAAACGAAAATCATGAGCGCCCTTAATTCACTTTGCCCTCTCTGTGGCGGTCACAAGGCACCGGGAATGACTACGTTCTCTGCGGACATTGGCACCGGCGTGGTTGTGGTGCGGCATGTTCTTGCCACCGTCTGCACGCAATGTGGCGAGGAATGGATTGATCACGAGACGGCCTGCAAACTTGAACGCATCGTCACTGACGCGCGCGCCAAAGGCGGGTTGGTGGAAGTGACGGATTTGGCAGCCTAAGGCCATGAAAACACCACTTCGCATTCCTCACATCGAACCGCTTCGCACGCGCCGGGATTTCCTCGCGCGCGGCGGGATGGGCTTCGGCGCGCTGGCGCTCTCGTATTTGCTCGGCGCGGACAAACTTTCCGCCGCCACCCGCGCGCCGAACCTGCTCGCGGCGAAGGCCGGGCATTTTGCTCCGCGCGCCAAGTCGGTTATCTTCCTCTTCATGGAAGGCGGGCCGAGCCACCTCGATCTGTTTGATCCGAAACCCAAATTGAACGAACTCGCGGGCCAGCGCCTGCCGGACAGCTTCGGCAAAGTGCTCACCGCGATGGGCGAGTCGAAGTCGCCACTGCTCGGATCGAAGCGCCAGTGGAAACAGCATGGGCAAAGCGGCCTCTGGGTTTCCGACTGGCTGCCGCACACGGCGGAGTGCGCGGATGATCTCGCGGTCATCCGCTCGTGCTGGCAGGACGGCATCAACCACTCTTCCGGCGTGTGCCAGATGAACACGGGTTCGATCCTCGCGGGCCGTCCCTCGCTCGGCTCGTGGGTCACGTACGGGCTCGGCTCGACGAACGAAGATTTGCCCGCGTTCGTGGTCATGCAGGACAACGCCACGCAAATCGTCAATGGCCCGCGCAACTGGGGTGCCGGTTTCATGCCCGCCGTGTATCAGGGCATCCGCATCCAGGGCGGTGCGGAGCCGATTCCGAATTTGAACACGCCCGAGGCGCTGACCGAGGAACAGCAGCGCGCGAAGCTGGATTTCCTGAGCCAGATCAACCGCCGTCACGCCGATGCGCATCCGGATCAATCGGAACTCGAAGCGCGCATCGCGAGCTACGAACTGGCGTTTCGGATGCAGGCCGAAGCGCCGGGCGTGGTGGAGATGGCGAAGGAGACGGACGCGACCAAGTCGCTCTACGGGATCGGCGAGAAGGAAACGGACACGTTCGGCAAGCAATGTCTGCTTGCGCGCCGGCTCGTGGAACGCGGCGTGCGTTTTGTGCAGTTGTATCACGGCGCGGGCAGCAAGTGGGACGCGCACGACAAGATTGAGAAGAACCACACCGAGCTGTGCCGCTCGATGGACAAACCAGTGGCCGGTCTGTTGAAAGATTTGAATTCGCGCGGCCTTTTGAATGACACGCTCGTCGTCTGGGGCGGAGAATTCGGCCGCACGCCGATGTCCGAGAAGGGTGACGGACGTGATCACAATCCCACGGGCTTCACGATGTGGATGGCGGGCGGCGGGGTGAAGGGCGGCCAGACCATCGGTGAGACGGACGAGCTCGGCCTGCACGCGACCAAGGATCGCCTCCACGTCCACGACTTGCACGCGACGATTCTCTGGCTGCTTGGCCTGGGGAACATGGATTTGATTTACAAATACAAGGGGCGGCCCGAGCGCCCCACGTTGAACGAGGGCGAGCCGTTCAAGAAGATCGCGGTGTGATGTACAGCGCTGTATTATCGCGGCCCGGAAGGTGCCGCGCCTTTTCATCCCTGAGAAAATAATCCTTCAGGCTGTCTCAGATTTGGCCGAAGAGAAGTTCATCATGTTCTCCAGAGCGACGATCCTTCTCGGAGCCGGGCTGGCGCTGCCGGTGGGCGCGGACGCCCTCGGCATCCGGCTGTTTGACCACGACGCCTTTGCCACGGCGCGCGGCGATGCCTTTGTGGCGACAGCGGACAATCCCTCGGCGATTTATTACAACCCCGCCGGCATCACGCAGCTCCAGGGTCACAACGTGCGCGGCGCGGTGAGCGCGGTTTCGGTGGACGCGATGTTTGAGGGCCGCAGCGGGCGCCATGCGAACACGGACCGCGAGTTCATTCCGTTGCCGGGATTTTTCTACACTTACACTCCTGAGAAACTGCCGCTGTCTTTTGGTGTGGGCTACTACATGCCGTTCGGGTTGTCGCTGGACTGGCCGAAGGACGGGCCGTTCCGCACGACGACGATTCACGGCGAGTTGCAGGATCACACGTTGAGCGGCGTCATGGCGTGGAAGATCACGGAGACGCTGTCCATTGCGGCGGGACCGGCGGTGAGCTACGTGACCACGGACTTGCGGCGCGGCATTGACCCGGACAATCCGAGCGACGAGTTCAAGTTCAAGGGCGACGACTTTGCGTTCGGCGCGACGGCGGGCCTGCTCTGGCAGCCGACGAAGCGCCACTCCTTCGGCATCAGCTACCGCAGCCCGGTGCAGTTGCATCTCGCGGGCGAGGGAGAATTTTCCGGGATTCCGATTCCGAAACAGAACGCGCGCGTCACCCTGCCACTGCCGCAAGTCATCGTGGGCGGCTACTCCTTCCGCCCCACGCCGAAGTGGAACCTCGAAGTGAACCTCGACTGGACCGACTGGGAGCGCGTCAACACGCCCATCCTCCAGCAGGACCCGGCGGTGGCGCTGCCGTTGCAATGGAAGAACAGCTTCGGCGTCGAGTTCGGCGTCACGCGCTACTTCGACAACGGTCTGCGCGTCAGCGCGGGCTACGTGTATCTCGAAGACTCCACGCCGGAGAAAAGTTTTAACCCGCTGGTGCCCGATCAAGACCTGCACGTTTTTAGCGCGGGCGTCGGCGGCCAGCGCGAGCGGTGGTCGTGGGACTTGACGTATCAGTTCACGCATGGCGCGGGCCGCGACGTGGACAGTTCCGTCTATGGCTCAAGCGTGAGCGGACATTACAAGTTCATCGCGCACGCCTTCAGTCTGTCAGTCGGCTACAAGTTCTAGCCCGGAAAGTACCATTCGAGCTGCGGCCTTGCATTCGGGCGAGCTCGTGAGTTGAATCGAAGAACACGAAGGTTGGAGATAATAAATTAAAATTATGCCTGTCGCTTCACCCATTGCCGCCCCGGCTCGTGCCTCCGAGCCGTCTCCCAATGCCTTCAAGGAAATCACCCGTCCCACGTTGCTCATCGTGGACGACGAACTGGGCCTGCGCCAGTCGCTGAAGCTGATTTTCAAAAATGATTACGAGCTGCTCCTCGCCGACAACGGCCCGCTCGCCATCGAACTCGCGCAGAAGAACAAAATCGACGCCGCCATCCTCGACATCCGCATGGAAAACATGTCGGGCATTGACGTGCTGCAAGGGCTGAAGGCCGTGGACCCGCACATCGAGGTCATCATGCTCACAGCCTACGAGACGATTGACACCATCCGCCAGGCGCTGCGCCTGGGCGCGTGCGATTACTTGAACAAGCCGTTCGAGATGGCCGCGATCAAGCGCGCGGTG
>JAYVNY010000215.1:0-6756 GCA_043758205.1 Akkermansia sp. | reverse complement strand
GCAGTCCGCAGTGTCCGGCAAACTTTCTCTTGCCCGCCCGGCGCGGCGCGACTGTATCGTCGCGCGTGCAGAAACGCGGCAAACCTCCGGCGCATTTTCCCGGCTGGCCACAAATCCTGGATGTTGTGCAGCCGCAACTCCGCGCGCAGATTTCCACCGCCGCGCTCGCCCAGGGCAATTCGCTCGAGCTGCTCGACGCGCTCGCCGGGAAATTTCCTGACGGGTGCTTCGATGCCATCTTTGCCGACCCGCCTTACTTTCTTTCGAACGGCGGCATCACTTGTCACGCAGGGAAAATGGTGAAGGTGGACAAGGGCGACTGGGACCAGTCGAAGGGGCCGGAAATCAATCACGAGTTCAACACCGAGTGGCTCAAACGCTGCCAGCGCGTGCTCAAGCCGAACGGCACGATCTGGGTCACGGGCACGCAGCACGTCATCTTCTCCGTCGGTTTCGCGATGCAGCAGCTCGGGATGAAAATCCTCAACGACATCACCTGGGAGAAACCGAATCCGCCGCCGAATCTTTCCTGCCGCTACTTCACGCACGCCACCGAGACCGTGCTGTGGGCTGCGAAAGACGAGCGGAGTAAGCACACCTTCAACTACAAACTGATGCGCGAGCACGCGGGCGGAAAGCAGATGAAAAGCGTGTGGCGTCTCTCCGCTCCCGGCCCGGCGGAGAAGAAGCTCGGCAAACACCCAACGCAGAAGCCGCTGGCGCTGGTCGAGCGCTGCCTGCTGGCCTCCACCAATCCTGGCGACTTCGTCCTGGATCCGTTTTCCGGCGGCGGCACCACCGCCGTCGCGTGTGTGCGGACGCAGCGGCATGGACTCGGCGTGGAACTGGAGACGAAGCATCTCGAATTCGCCGCGCGCCGTCTGGAACAACTCGTCGCTTCGGACGTGGTGCTGCCCGCGCCTTGATTTATGGCCGGACGCGCGCTCGCAGTTTCCAACGGTGATGAACTGGCGAAGCTAGTCGTCGCGCTCGGCCAGCAACTTGGCCTCGAAGCGCGCGAGCAAGTCCGCGTGGCCCGCCGCATCTGGGGCGCAGAGCGGCGCATTGACGTGGTGCTGCTGCATCCCGTCTCCCGCAAGACGCTCGGTCTGGAGTGCAAATTCCAGTCCGTGGTCGGCAGCGCGGAGGAAAAAATTCCGGCCACGATCAAAGACATCGAGGCATGGCCGATTCCGGGGCTGGTCGTGTTCGCTGGACCGGGCTTCTCGGACAACATGCGCTCGTTTCTGATTTCCACGGGCAAGGCGGTGGAGTTCGAAGAGCTTCAGCCTTGGCTGTGTTTGTATTTCGGGCTGCCGTTTGATTAAACAGGCGGGGAGGAGTCCGAGTTCCAAGACCAGAAGTGCGCGCGGCACGTCGCGGCTTTCACGACCACCGCACCGGTGGCATCGGCGATTTCCGGCAGCGCGCACATCCACCATTCCCTCGGATCGCCTTCCAGGATTTGCACAAGGCCGGCGGGGCGGAGCGCGACGGTAAATTTTTCCAGGCCGGAAAACACCCCGTCGCCGCGCGCCTTCACGAAAGCTTCTTTCCGCGTCCACAGGTTTAGGAATGCGCGCGTCCGTTCCGATTCTGGAACCGCGGCCAGTTCCGCGCGCTCGCCGGGTGCGAAGAAACGCTGTGCAATGGCGTCGTGCCGTCGCAGGCCTCCGCGCACTTGCTCGATGTCCACGCCGGTTGCGCCCGCGCGCGTGAAAGCGAACGCGGCGTAATCGCCCGAGTGCGACGTGTTGAAGAAAAACTGCGGGTGAGAAACCAGCGTGGGTTTGCCGAGCGGACCGAGTTGAAAAACAATTTCCCGCGCGCTGAGGTCGAGGTAGGCCGCCAGCAACGAGCGCAAAATCCCACGCGTGAGTTCCCAACGCGCGCGCAGCCGTTCGGTGCGGAACCGTCCGGCGCGCTCCGTTTCCTCCGGGGTGAGCAGGGCTCGAAGTTTTCCCAGCTCACCGTGCGCGGACGGCAGATGCGCGAGCCAGACGTGGACTTCCCCTGCCGTCAGCGCGGGCCGGGCGGGCGGCGTGCTCCACTCCGCGCTCATGGTTCTGCGGCCACCGCCGGGCCGAGCAGGCGGATTTCCAAAAGCTCGGCCACCGGAAGGACGAGTTCACCGAGGAGCGAATCCGTGACCGTGAGTGTGGCGGACGTGGCCTGGAGTTTCTTCGCGCGCACTATGGAGCCGTCGAGCAGGCGCACTTCGTGACCGGACTTTTCCTCGGCCACATCGTGGAGCACCACCACGAGCGGGCCGTCATCCACACCATAGCGTTTCAAACCAAACAGCACGGAGCTGACGGCCAGCGAGTTGTGTTCGAGGCCACGAAAGTCGCATTCGAAAAAATCGCCCGTCTTCGTAAAAACGCCGCCGCGGCCGCGCGCGATGTCGTAGGGCAGGGGCTGGCGGGGCGGCCGCACGACGAGTCGCGCCACGCGGTTGTTCAGAATCGGCGACTCCGCGCGGCCCGCGAAGGCGAGGCGCACGGCGGACTCGTCGGCCTGGGTGACGTTGCCGGCGAGGAACGTGCCGTTGCGCAGCAACACGCCCCGCACCACCGGGCCGGTGTTGGGCCTGCGCGCGAGCGCGATGCTCTCAGGCGAAGTCGCGCTGGTGAAGTGTTGGATGAAATTTGTCAGCCCGATGATCTCCGGATTTTTGCGGTGCAAGGCCCAGCCCAGTTTCACCGGGGCCGGGTCGGCGTTCTGTTCGTACTCCAGTTTGAAATCGGTGAGCATCCCGCCCATGAGCGGCGTCATCGCGGGCGGCTTCGCCTCGTCCCGTTTGAAGCTGGCAAACGGATGCAGCGGCACTTCCTTGTGATCAATCCACAGCCGCGCGCGCGCATCCGCGTCGAAATGAAACGAATAGGGAGCAGTGGTTTTGGAGAAAATTTTCCCGGTCCAGCGCACGCAAAAATTCGTGGCGTTCAAGGACGGATCGGGCGGGCGGGATTTCCAGTCGAAGCGCACCTGCGGATCGAGCCGGGCCATTTTCAAGTTCGTGAAATCGCGTCCGTCGAAGTATTCGCCCACCAGTCCGTTTTGCATCAGCATCATCGGGGTGATGCGCGCCGTGCCGACGGTGCGCGCGCCCCGGCTGGAAATCAGCACGCCCACGTTCGCGCGCAGCAGGTTGAGTTCGCCCTCGCTCTCGCGCCAAGTCCTCTCCGCGCCGAGCTTGAACGGCTCGCTGGAGATCTTCTCCCACGACTTGCCGTCGAGCGTGTAGAGCGCGGTGATTTCCTTCTGCATGAGTTGCAGCCGCAGCCAGACGGGCGCGGTGGCTTTCGACCCGACCGTCACGCGCACCGGGCGCTGGGCGGGATCGGCGCGACACTGGAACTCAATGCGTCCGTCACTGCCCAGCAGCAACGACGCGAAAACCGGAGAACGATGCGCGCGAATCATCACACCCGCGTGCGTCAATCCGCGGCCGCCGATCTCGTCCACGCGCACGAAGACATCGCCGTCGCTGACCATCGGGCGCGAAACGAAATGTCCGGCGGTGGCGTTGGTGCTCCGGCCCTCGACGCGGAGGGTAAAGGTGTTCGTGTCGAGCCGCGCCGCGCCGCGCGCGTCGCCGAGATCGGTCGCGACCCAGCCATTGGGCAGCGTGGCCCCGGTGCCGAAAAACAGACCGGAGGCGAAGGTTGCGCGGGACAGCTGGCTAAGTTCGACGGTGGTGGACTCGCCGGTCGCACTCTGCACGAGCAGCGCGCCGGCCTCGTTGAATTGCAGAGCGCCTTCGAACACACGCCCATCCCTCAGTCTCACCTCGCCCGCCAGCACGGCGGCCGGGAGGAGCAGACCGCAAAACAACATCAACGCAGCGCGCACGGGAAACATCGTCGGCGCTTTCGACGCAGGCTCAAAGGTTAAATTCGAGCCGGGCCGCGCCTGTGTGAACACGGTTCTTAAAGGACAACGAAGGCGGGGTAGGGCGGCGTCGCTCCGCGCGCGCCGAGTTAGGAGCGGAAAGTTCTGAGTCCTCTTCCCGCTGCTTGGCCCGGCGTGCGCGGAGCGACGACGCCCTACCACCCGCGCGCCGGAAACTTCCGCGCCACGGTTGCGCTCCGGTGTCTATCTGCCAGTCTCTGCACATGGCAAAATTAACTCCCGCCCAAATCAAGACCGCGCTGCCGAAAGTCCCGGCCTGGAAAAAGCAGCGCGCCACCCTCACGCGCACCTTTCAATTCCAGGATTTCGTCGCGGCGATGAAGTTCGTCAACCGCGTCGCGCGCACGGCCGAAGCAGCGGCGCATCATCCCGACGTGGACATCCGCTGGAACAAAGTCACGCTCACACTCGCCACGCACAGCGAAGGCGGGCTGACGCGAAAAGATTTTGCGCTGGCGCAGAAGATTGATGAACTCGCTGAACGGTGAATCGCCGCCACCCGCCTCGCGTCTGGTGAGGAGCAAAATTTTCCGGTGAGAAATTGTTTCATCCTCGGCCTGCTGTTCGGACTGGCGCGCGCGTTCGCCGCTGACGTGTCGTTTACGAAAGAGATTGCGCCCGTGTTCGTCGCGAAATGTCTCGCGTGCCACAATGCCGAGAAGGCCAAGGGCGGCTACCGGATGCACACCTTCGACGCGTTGCTCAAATCCGGTTCAAGCAAGGAAACCCCGCTCACTCCCGGCCAGCCCGCGCAGAGCCATCTCTTCCAACTCCTCCTCGCGCCGGACGAAGACGATCGGATGCCGCAGAAGGATGACGCGCTGCCGCCCGCGCAAATCGCGCTCATCAAACAGTGGATTGAAGCGGGCGCGAAATTCGACGGCCCGGATCGCGCCGCCACGCTCACGCTGCTCGCACCGCCGCAACATCCCGTCGCGCCGCGCGCCTACCCGGTGGCGCTGCCTGTCACGGCGTTGGCGTTTGATCCGTCCGGTGAATCCCTTGCCGCTAGCGGCTATCACGAAATCACGATTTGGAATTCCCGTTCCGGCGAATTGGTGCGCCGCATCGGTAATGTCGCCGAACGCACGTTCGACCTGGCGTTCAGTCCCGATGGCCGCTGGCTGGCCAGCGCCAGCGGCACGCCGGGGAAAATCGGCGAGGTGAAACTGTTCCACGCCACGAACGGCGCACTCGCGCGCGTGCTCAGCACCACCTCGGACGCGGCGTTGACACTCGCTTTCACCGCCGACAGCCAGCGGCTCGCGGCGGGCGGCGCGGACAACGTGATTCGCGTTTGGGAAATGAGCGGGAGCAAGCCGGCTTTCACCATCGAGCAGCATGCGGACTGGATTCTTTCGCTCGCCTTCAGTCCCAACGGCACGCAACTGGCCTCCGGCAGCCGCGACAAATCCGCGCGGGTGTTCGATGCGCTGACCGGCGAACTGGAAACCACGCACACGGGCCACGGCGATTTCGTGACCGCGGTGGCGTGGGCAAACAACCAGGCCGTCCTCAGCGCATCGCGCGAGAAGGAGGCGCACCGCTGGAACGCGCAGGGCGGCAAGAAGGGCGGCGAACTCTCCGGCTGGGACGCCGCGCCCACGCGGTTGATCGTCGCGAAGAACCGACTGTTCAGCGCCGCGCTGGACCGCGTGGTGCGCGAGCATGATTTGGAAAAGAAGAGCGTCGTCCGCACGTTCGAGGGCGCGCGCGACGCCGTTCACGCGCTCGCGTGGCACGCGCCTTCGCAACGTCTTGCCGCCGGTACGCACGATGGCGAGGTGCTGGTCTGGAGTGCCGACGATGGAAAGTTGCTGCGGAAATTTCTCGCCGCGCCCGGTTACGCCCCGAAACTCTCGCGCTCGGAATGAGCAAGAAGAGTGAAAAGATCGCCGCGCTGATTGAGTCCTGCCAAGGCCGCGCACTTTCGGCGCACTACCTCGGCTACTTCGAGTGCTTCAATCGCCAGATGTTTTACGAGGCGCATGATGTGTTGGAGGAACTCTGGCTCGCCGAAGGCAAGGCTGGCGCGAACTATGGTTTCTACAAAGGGCTGATCCAGTTCGCCGGCGCGTTTGTCCATTTGCAGAAAGACCGGCTGCGTCCCGCCGCGGCGCTGTTCAAGCTCTCGCGCAGTTATATGGAACAATATCCTTCACCGCACCAGCAGCTCAATGTGGCGCACGTCGTTGCGCTGGGTGACCAGTGGATCGAAAAGCTGGAGCAGGGGAGCTACGCGGAGAATCCACTCCAGAAATTCCCCGTGCCGGTGCTGGCGCTCAACGCGTAAAGGCGAGCAGGCTTGACTTGGCCACGAGGCTGAAAGCCTCGCGACTTGCCGTCTGGAAAGACGGCGTTACGTAGCGCCGACATTCTTGTCGGCAGGTGGCGAGGCTTTCAGCCTCGTGTCGCTCCCTGCAAATCAGAAAACTGATAACTCCCAGATGCGCCCACTTTAGTGTCCCCGAAATCCCTTCTTTACATCACTGCTTCGCGCCGCAAAATCGCGTCCACATGGATGGATTTGATACCAATTGGTGGGGCGTTTTGGCGTTCCCAGTCGGCACACTACTCTGCTTCGGCCCCGTGCTTGTGGCCTGGATACTGGCTAGCCGCAAGGACGCCGCGCCCGCCCCGCAAAAGAAGAAACGCTAGTCTGCTGCGGGCTGTGGCCCGCGACCGTTCCTTTGACTTGTTCACGCCGCCATTTTTGGCGGCGTTTTCCATGCCCAGTTCAAGGCCCGTACGAGGTGGTTTCCGCAAGAGGCACCCCATCACAACGGGTGCATCTTGGCACGGTTGTCAGTTGTGGGACAGCCGCCCCCGGCTGTCGTGAGT
>JAYVNY010000214.1:0-36777 GCA_043758205.1 Akkermansia sp. | reverse complement strand
CAAACTTCAGCTGCGCTCTCACGAGACACGGCTACGGGTGAAGTGTCCTGGCTCGCCAGCACCGCCTCTGACACCAATGCCTTCGCCGAATACAAGAAGCTCCACCGTGAGATTCAGGAATGTCGCGGTGGCCAATCGCCCACGGTGGTCACCGTCGCCTGGAAGCCAGACACGACCCGCGTGCTGCCACGCGGCAACTGGCTGAGTGACGCGGGTGACATCGTGGAACCGCAGCCGCCGCATTTCCTGCCGCAGTCCAAACACGCAACGACCAACCAGCTCACACGGCTGGATCTCGCGAAGTGGCTCGTCGCGCGAGAGAACCCGCTGACCGCGCGTGTGGCGGTGAACCGTTTCTGGAAACAATTCTTCGGCGCGGCGCTGGCCACACCGGTGGATGATCTGGGTTTGCAGGGCGAGCCGCCCAGCCATCCCGATTTGCTCGACTGGCTGGCGGTGGAATTCATGGAGCCGAGCGCCAGCGTCCCGCCAGCGTCCCGCTGGCGGTTGGGAAATTCAGAACGCCAGCGTGACGCTGGCGGCACGTTGCGCTGGGACGTGAAACACCTCGTCCGCATCCTGGTCACGTCCTCCACTTACAAACAGAGTTCCAATCTGCGCCGCGAATTGCGGGATCTTGATCCCAACAACCGCTGGCTCACGTCGCAGAACCCGCGGCGGCTCGAAGCGGAATTCGTCCGCGATAATGCGCTGAAAATTTCCGGGCTGCTCAATGAGGAAATCGGCGGCCCGAGCGCACATCCGTATCAGCCCGGCGGCTACTACGTGAACCTCCAGTTCCCTGACCGCGACTATTTCGCCAGCCCGGACGACCGGCAGTATCGCCGCGGCGTGTATGCCCACTGGCAGCGCACTTTTCTCCAGCCCATGCTGGCGAACTTCGACGCACCGAGCCGCGAGGAATGCACCGCGCTGCGCCCCATCTCAAACACCCCGCAGCAGGCACTCACGCTGTTGAATGATCCGAGCTTCGTGGAAGCGGCACGCGTCTTCGCGCAAAAGCTTATTGCCTCCCCGGCCAAAAGTGATGAAGCACGATTGAACCTGGCTTATCAGCGCGCCCTGAGCCGCAGCGCAAAACCTGCGGAACTCGCCTCGCTCAATAAATTCCTCAAGGCCCAGCGCGAACATTTGCAGAGTGATGTGGAGGAACCGGTGAAGTTGCAAAAGGTCGGACTCGCGGCCACGCCCAAGGACACCGACGCGATGGAACTGGCCGCATGGACGAGCGTGTGCCGGGTGGTGCTGAATTTGCACGAGACCATCACCATCTACTGATGAAAAATTCCAAAGTCCAAATCCCAAATCCCAAACAAATTCCAAAAACCAAACTCCAAGCGGAGCCGTTGGTCGAGGGGTGGCACCACTTCGAAATTAACAGCGGAAGCGGCGGTTTGGAACTTAACGACGCCGTCATAACCAAGGCGAATGCCGCGAAACCGTTCGATTTGCAGGAACGCACGGCGTTGTTTGGAGAACAGATTGTTCGCTTCGCCAAAACAATCTCCGGGAGTCCGGTCACGGATCGGCTGATTAGCCAGGTGGTTGGGGCGGGCACCAGCGTCGGCGCGAACTTTTGCGAGGCCAGTGATTCCATGTCCAAGAAGGATTTCCGCCAAAGTGCCAAACGGTGCATCAAGGAGGCGAAGGAGACGCGCCACTTTCTCCGCATGATCGTCGCCGCCCAACCCGCGCTGGCGGACGAGGCCCGCGCCCTCCACCGTGAAGCCACCGAACTCATCCTGATCCTCGGCAGCATGTGCAAATGAACACGATCACTCATTGGAATTTGAAACTTGGTCTTTGGAATTTGGACTTTGGTTTTTGGAATTTCTCTATGAACTCTTTCGACGAACACCAATTCGCCCTCTCCATCAACCGCCGCACCTTCCTCTCGCGCTCGGCGTACGGACTGGGCGGCATCGCGCTGGCCTCATTGCTCGGACCGACGCTGGCGCGCGCCGTGGAACGAGCGGCAGGAAAAACCGGCGGCATCATCAGCCCTCTGCACTTTCCACAAAAGGTGAAGCGCGTGATTCACTTGTGCATGGCGGGCGGGCCGTCGCACCTAGAAACATTCGATTGGAAGCCGGAGTTGAAGAAGCTGGATGGCAAGGCGTTTCCCGAATCGTTCACGAAAGGGCAGCAGCTCGCGTAGTTGCAGAATACGGAATTGAAGGCGCGCGGCGCGTTTTGCGAATTCAAGAAGCACGGCCAGTCCGGCCAGGAAATTTCCTCGCTCTTCCCGCACCTCGCTTCACTGGCGGATGACATCTGCATCATCCGCTCGATGCACACGGAGCAGATCAATCACGACCCGGCGCACGCCTTCATGAACACCGGCTCGATCATCAAGGGCCGGCCCAGCATGGGTTCGTGGCTGCTCTATGGACTCGGCGCGGAGACGGACAATCTCCCCGGCTACATCGTGCTCACGTCGCAGGGCAAGTCCGGCGCGCAGCCGGTGTCGGCGCGGCAGTGGTCGGCAGGATTTTTGCCGAGCAAGTTTCAAGGCATTCAATTCCAGTCGAAGGGCGACGCGGTGCATTACGTCGGCAATCCCGAAGGCGTGTGCCAAAGCACGCAGCGGCAGGTTGTCGAAGAGGTGCAGCGGCTGAACGGCATCCTCGCGGAAGACCGTCTCGATCCGGAAATCCAGACGCGCATCGCGCAGTACGAACTCGCCTTCAAGATGCAATCCAGCGTGCCGGAACTCACCGACTTCAAGCAGGAGTCAAAGGAGACGTTGGAAAATTACGGCGTGAAGGAACCGGGCGACGGCAGCTACGCTTCGAACTGTCTGCTCGCGCGGCGGCTCGCCGAGCGCGGCGTGCGGTTCATCCAGCTTTACCATCGTGCGTGGGATCATCACGGCGACATCGAGAAGGAAATGCCGAAGGCTGCCGAAGCGTGTGACCGTCCGAGCGCGGCGCTCATCAAAGATTTGAAACAGCGCGGACTGCTCGAAGATACGCTCATCATCTGGGGTGGTGAATTTGGACGCACGCCGATGGGCCAGGGCAGCGGGCGCGATCATCACATCAACGCGTTCTCCATTTTCCTCGCGGGGGGCGGCATCAAGGGCGGCACCTCGTGGGGATCAACGGATGAACTCGGCTACAAGTTCGTGGACAACAATCAGAAAGTTCACGTCAACGATCTGCATGCCACCATGCTTCACCTCTGCGGCATTGATCACAAGCGACTGACCTACCGCTACCAGGGCCGCGACTTCCGTCTGACGGATGTGGCGGGGCAGGTGGTGAAAGGGATTCTGGCGTAGCGCACGGGGCGCCGATTTTCCAACCCGCAGCAACGTGAAAGAAAGAACGGAGCCGCAAGTTCTTGAGCCTTCGACTTGCGGGCGTTGTTGCGGGCTGGAAAGCCCGCGCTCCTTCGCTTTCCAAACATTGGGATGCCACCGACGGGTGGGCGGCATTGCTCGGCTCCGCTTCGTCCGCTAGCATCGCGCGCGTGAGTCTTGATGAACTGTTCTTCACCCACGTTTCCGATCCCGCGCGCTTCCGCGAAGCCGTCCGGCGCTTCGATGAATTGAACGCGGCCGACCCCAACCGCGAACTCATCAACGGCCAGCCCCAGCCGCACGAACTGCTGCAAGGCCGACGTCTCTGTCAGTGGGTGATGACGCTCGCTCCGGAGGCCTCCGAAATCCTGCGCCTGGCGGCGCGCTCGCAGCATCTCTGCCGCTGGGAAATTCCGCGCGCGAGTTACGAGCTGACGCGTGCGGGCTATCATCAGTGGCGCACCGGGCTGAAAAAATTCCACGCGGAGAAATCAGCGTCGGTGCTGCGCGCGATGAGTTACGACGAAGACGTGGTGGCGCAAGTGCAGGCGTTAAACCTGAAAAAGAATTTCCCCGCCGACCCCGAAAGCCGCGTGCTCGAAGACGCGCTCTGCCTGGTGTTCCTGCAATTTCAATTCGCGGAGTTGGCCGCCAAGACTGAGGAATCCAAAGTGATCAATGCGTTGCAGAAATCGTGGCACAAGATGACGGAAGCGGGACGCGCGGAGGCGTTGATGCTGGATTATGGCCCACGGGAAAAGACCCTGCTGGCGCGGGCGCTCGGATGAGCACGGCGCTCAGTCCAGCAGCTCGAACATGGCCAGCGCGAGCGCGCCGGCCCCGGCGCCATAAGCGCCCCAGTGCATTCCGCCGATCACGCCCTTGACGCGGTTGAGCGTGAAGAAGCGGGCGAAGACGCCGACGATCAGGCCGCAGACCAGCCCGGTGATCCCGCCGAGGAGTCCGGCGAACATCACTTCCAAGGTCTCGCTGATTTCGCCGCCCATGCCTCCGCCGGTCATGAACACGCCGTTGGCTCCGAAAAAATTGCGCGGTTGTTTCTTCATAAGCAATGCGGGGAAGGGCTATTTGTCCGCGGTCTTGCTCGCCGGCTTGGTGGAGCGCGCGGGGCGGTCAATGCGCCAGCGTTCGAGGGTCGAGCCTTTGCGGAAGGAGAGTTCGGAGAGCGCCTTGTTGTAATCGCGCAAGGTCGTGATTTCGTTGGCCTGCGCGGCTGTGAGGGCGGAGGCGAGTTGCAGGACGTTGAAGCTCGTGCTCTTGCCGGCCCCGAGTTTCTTTTGCTCGGCTTCCAGCGCGGACTGCGCGTAGATGGTCTGCTCGCGCGTCAGCGGGATGGCCCGCCAGTAGGTTTCCAGCAGCCGGCCTTGCGCCTCGACTTCCCGGATGATCGTCTCCTCCAACTGCTTCACCATGACCACGGTTTGGGCCAGCCCGGCCCGGGTGGCCTTGAGGTTGTTGCGCTCGGCCTGCATCGCGAGCGGGAAACTGAGGGCCACGCCGATGGAAGTTTGCTCGAAGTTCC
The DNA here is from genome assembly GCA_043758205.1 of Akkermansia sp. Taxonomy (GTDB): domain Bacteria; phylum Verrucomicrobiota; class Verrucomicrobiia; order Limisphaerales; family SIBH01; genus JANNGC01. The sequence continues at coordinate 31,909 of JAYVNY010000214.1, read as the reverse complement.
GGTCGCGGATGTCGCGCAAGGAACCGCCGAGATTTTGGTCCAGACCGTTGTAGCCCAACGTGCCGGTGAGATCGAGGCGGGGGAAAAGCTGGTTCTTGTCGTACTTGAGTTGAACTTGGGACTGCTCGAGGAGCACGCGCATGGATTGCAAATCAGTCCGGGCTTCGAGCGAGTATTTGACCGCGTCCTGCAATTCAAACGTGGCGGGCACGGGCAGCAGCCGGTCGGTCAGGGCCAAACGCGTGTTCAAGTCGCTGAGAAAATTGTCGCGCACCAGCCCCTTCAAAATGGCCTCGCCGTTGGCCGCGTTGTTGCGCGCGTAAAGGAGGAGAATCTCGGACCTGGCGACCTCGGATTGCGCGAGCTTTTCCTCGAGCGATGCGAGGGTGCCCACCTCGACGCGGCGGCGCTGCTCGCCGAAGAACTGGGTCTTCACCGCCACGTCCGCCTCGCTCACGCGCACCAGTTCGTGCAGGGCGATGAGATCGTAGTAGGCCTGCTCGACGGCGTTCACCACGAGCATGATCTGGCGTTCGAGATCGAGCTGGCTGCGGGTCACCTGATGCCGGGCCAGACCGATCCGCAGGCGCGTGCCATCAATCCAGAAATCGCGGAGCAGCGGTTGCGTCACCGTCGCGGCGGCCTGTGATTCCCAAGTGATGTCGGTGTGCTTGACAAAGACCGGCTGTCCGAAGGAGTTGGTGCCGATCTCGTTCGGGGTCGTGACTTTATTGCGTTGGGAAATGTGGCTGAGATCGTAGGTCGCGCCGCTGGGGAGCAGGCCGCTCAATCCCAAGTTACCCGCATACGTGCGGCTGCGCGTCCCGGGCGTGGTGTTGCCGGTGTTCAGGTTCAGGCCGCCGGCCTCCCGCAGGTTGTTGTCGCGGCGGATTCCGGCGCGGAAAGTCGGATCGTAATCACCGTAGAGCGCGCGGCGATCATACTCGGCGATGAGCGGCGTGTAGCGCGCCACTTGCAAATCCAGATTGTGCTCCAGCGCGAGGCGGATGGCCTCGTCGAGCGTCAGGGAAACACTGGTCGGGTTCGCGCTGTTCGTGCCTGTCGCGACCGGCGCGGCGGCGGGCATCACGGGTGTGAGCAGGGGCGCAGTCTTCGGCGCGGGCGCGGACGGCTCGACCGGGATGATCCGGGCGGGATTGGACGCCGGATTATCCAGCGCCTTGCGCACCGCGTCGCGCAACTGGTCATCATTGCCTCCAGCGGGTGCCTGCGCCCAGACGGGCACAGAGGTCACCACAGCGACAGAGGAAACAATCGCGCAAAACTTTTTCGTGAATCGCATGGGCGCGGACATTGGGGGATTTTTTTCGGGGCGTCAAATCATCGGTAAGCGTAGCATCGCATCCGGGGTTCCCTGACCCGCCACAGGGCACGACCGTCCCGGTCGCACGCGCGTGAAAGGCACAAGAGGCGGGCGGGACGCCACGCGCTCCACATCAAAAAAAACCGCGCTCCTCGCGGAGCGCGGCTTGGAAAAAAAGTGCGACTGCTTATGCCGCCGCCGATTCACCGACCTGGAAGCGCACGAAGCGGCGCACCTTGATCTCGTCACCCAGCGTCTTCGACACGGAGCCGATGTGCTGGCTCACGGTCATGTCCGGGTTCTTCACGAACCCCTGGTCCACGAGGCACGCGGTCTGGAAATACTTCTCGCGCATGCCTTGCAGAATCTTGTCCATCGCCGCCGCCGGCTTGCCCTTGAGGCGGTCGGACTGCTTGTTGATCTCGTCTTCCTTGACGATCAGTTCCGCCGGAATTTCCTCGCGCGTGACGGCGGTGGGATGCGCCGCCGCAATTTGGAGCGTGATGTCGCGGACAAGCTGCTTGAACTCTTCCTTCTGCGTCGTCGCCTCCAGGTTCGCGCCGACTTCCACGAGCACGCCCACTTTCGCGCCGGTGTGAATGTAGGCGGACACGAGACCGTTCCCGCTGATCTCGACGCGCTGGTGGCGGTTGATGAGGACGTTCTCGCCGATCTTCGCCACGGCGGCGACGCGGTCGGCTTCCAAGTCCGCGGAGGGATTGGCCGCAATTTTTTTCGCGAGGTCATCGCAGAAAGCGAGGAAGCTCTCGTTGCGCGCCACGAAGTCGGTCTCGCAATTCACTTCGAGGATCACGCCCAGCCGCGCACCCGGCGCGATGTGGGCGGCGATGACGCCTTCCTTCGCGTCGCGACCAGCCTTCTTCGACGCGGAGGCCTGGCCTTTCTTGCGGAGAATATCCACGGCGACTTCGAGTTCGCCCTGCGCTTCCGTGAGCGCCTTTTTGCAATCCATCAGGCCTGCGCCCGTCATCTCGCGGAGTTTGGCGACGGCGCCGGCGGTAATTTCTGCCATAAAATTTTAAGGAGTTGAGAGTTGTTGTTGAAAGTGGAGTTAGAAAAAGCGGCGGGGATGCGGTCTGCACCGATCCCCGCCGCGAAAGTCACTGTCTTAGGCCGCCGGGGCCGGGGCCGCTTCCACCGGGGCGGGAGCCGCTGCTTCTTCCGCCGGCTGCTCGGGGTTGTTCTTGCGCGCGCGCTTGGAATCGTAGTCGGCCTTCGCCTCACCAACGGACTGCACGATGGCGCTGAGAAGCAGGCGCACCGAGCGGATGGCGTCGTCGTTCCCGGCGATGGGGTAATCCACGAGATCGGGATCGGCGTTCGTGTCCGTGATGGCCACGATGGGAATCTTCAGGCGACGCGCTTCGGCGACCGCGTTGTGCTCGCGCTTCACGTCCACGACGAACATCGCGGCGGGGAACTTCTCCATGTTGCGGATGCCATCGAAATACTTGATCTGGCGCGCGTGCTCGCGGCGAATCATGGACTGCTCCTGCTTGACGTAGTCGTTGATCGTGCCGTCCGTTTCCATCTTCTCGATGGCCTTCATGCGGGCGATGGACTTCTTCACGGTCTGAAAATTGGTGAGCGTGCCGCCAAGCCAGCGCTCGGTGCAATAAAGCTGGCCGCAGGTCTTGGCCGATTCCTTCACGGTTTCCTGCGCCTGTTTCTTGGTGCCGACGAAGAGCACCTGTCCGCCCTTGCGGACGAGGCCGGAAAGATAGTTGCACGCCGCGTCGAGCTGCTGCGCGCTCTTGCTCAGGTCAATGATGTGGATGCCGTTGCGGGCGTCGAAGATGAACGGTTTCATTTTCGGATTCCAACGACGGGTCTGGTGTCCGAAATGGACGCCGGCTTCGAGCAGTTCTTTAACTCCGATGGTGGTCATAGTTTGAACGAGAGACGAGAGACAATGGACGAGGGGGAAAGCTCCTGCTGGCTTCGACGCTCGACACTGGACTCCCGACTTTCAGCTTCCGTTGGTTGCGAACTGTGGCGGAAACCTCCGCCCAATCCATCCCGCGGAAAACGGGATTTAGTTTAGTATTATTGTGGCCGCCGCGCTCACACGAGCATCGGTAAATTAAGGCCGTTCAATCCCTCCAGAAAACCAGCAGGCTTACGCCAGAGTGGCTTCCGAAAGGGGCGGCACGATAGCAAAGCAACTTTACGGGGCAACTGTTTATTTGGTGACAGCCCGTGTGCCCGTGCATGGCCAGGTCACCGTCAGCGGTTGATTCAGAAACCATCTCCACCCGTGAGACCGGCCGAAAACAAAACGCCGCCGATGTTACCACCGGCGGCGTCCGCAAAAAATCTGTCACTTACGGCTGGTCGTAGGCCCCGAGCGGACGAATCCACACGTTGCGGAAACGCACAGGATTGCCGTGTTCATACAGCTCGATGAAGCCCTTCTCCTGCGGCTTGCCATAAACCGGCGCAGCCTGGTGCTGCGTGCGGCCCATCACCTCGCGACGATTATGCACCACCACACCATTGTGCAAGAGCGTCACCGCCGCCTTCTTCATCAGTTTGCCCTCGGCGTCCCAGCGCGGGGCTTCAAACACGATGTCGTAAGTCTGCCACACGCCTGGCGGGCGGCTGGCGTTCACCAGCGGCGGGGTCTGCCCATAAATCGCGCCGGCCTGGCCGTCCGGGTAGGTTTTGTTGTTATACGAGTCGAGCACCTGGATTTCGTAGCGTCCGAAAATGTTCACGCCGTTGTTGCCGCGCCCCTGACCGTCGCCCACGACCTTCTCCGGCGTGGCAAATTCGAGATGGAGTTGAAAGTCACTGAACTCGTCCTTCGTGCGGATGACGCCGCTCTTCGGCGTGGTCTCCATGTAACCGTTCTCCAGTTTCCACTTCACCTCGCCGCCGTTGCCGCTCTGCCACTTGGAGAAATCCTTGCCATTGAACAGCACCACCGCGTCGGACGGCGCGTCGGCCAGATCACTGAAATTTTTTCCCGAGCTGATGACGCGCGGCTGCGGGCGTCCGCCATCGTGGACGTGCCACGGAGTGCCGGGAATCATCGGCGTGTTGGTGTAGCCGAGCGATTTTTGATCGGCGGCGGTGAGTGAAGCCGTAGCCAGGGCGACGGCGGACAGTATGATTTGGTGCGTCAGGCGCGATATGGTCATGGCGGAATTTGTTTCTGAGGTTGAGATAAAACGCAATGGCGGACTTTCGGCGGGGGCATCTTGGCCCCCCTCCTACTTCTTCACGTCGTAGCAGTAGATCAAATCCTGGTCGCGCAGGTAGAGCTTGCCGTTGCTGATCACGGGATGCACCCAGATGCGGCCTTGCGGGTTACGAATTTTTGTCTGCGGATCGAGCGTGAATTTCCCGTGCGGCTTCCAGCCTGAGGGCGAGGCTTCGATGAGGGCGAGCTTGCCGCCGCCTTCTTCCAGGCAGTAGAGCATTCCGTCCGCGTAAGCCACCGCGCCCTTCTTGAACTCGCGATGGTTCCACACTTCCTCGCCGGTCTTGAAGTTCTGGCACGTCCAGCCCGCGTCGGCATGGCCATAGAGATGTTCGCCCACGAGAATCACGCCGCCGTGATGATTCTTCATCACCTTGTTTTCATAAACAGTCTCCACAGTGTTGTCGGAATTGATTTTGATCTGCTTGCAGCCGACGCCGTAGCCCGCCGCGACATAGACAAAATTATCGCGCACAATCGGGGTGGGGATGACGGCGGTCTTGCCTGGGAACGGCGACTTCCAAAGCACCTTCCCGTCCTTCGCCGCCAGGCCCACGATGCTCTGCATGGTCAGTTGAACGTATGTGTCCGTGCCGTTGATCTTCGCCGGGATGATGGACGAATACTGCGCGCCGTCCGTGAAGTCAGTGGAGCGCCACAGCACTTCGCCAGTCTTCTTGTTCAACGCCGCGACCGCGCCCTGCGCTCCCCCGGGCGTGCAGACCACGCGGTCGCCGTCCACGAGCACCGACTCGGTGTAGCCCCAGCCCGGGACTTTGCCGCCGAGCGTGGTCAGTTTTTTCTGCCAGATAATTTTTCCGTCCGCCGCGCTCACGCACGCGAGGTTGCCCTTGCCACTGAGGGCGAAGATTTGTCCGCCGCTGACCGTGGGCGTGCTGCGCGGGCCGCCGCCCCAGCCATTTTCGAGAATGCTGCCGAGGGGCGTGGCCCAGAGTTCCTGGCCAGTGTTGGCGTCGAGGGCGAGGAGGATTTCCGCGTTGTCGCGCGTGCCCATTGTGTAGAGCCGGCCTGCGACGATGGCGGGGCCGGCGTAGGCGTTGCCGGCATTCTCGAACATCCACACGCGCTTCGGCCCGCCCTCGGGCCATTCTTTCAGCAAGCCGGTTTCCTTGGAGATATCATCGCGACTGGGGCCGCGCCATTGCGGCCAGTCGGAATTCGCGGCGGACGCGAGCGCGGCGGCGGCGAGGAAACCGAAGGCGACAGCGGAACGTGGGAGCAATTTTTTCATGCGAAAATATGTTTCAAGCTTGGCTACGGAAGCAGACGGAACGGCTTGGGCGGGCATTCAAGCAAGCACAAACCTGCCGGAGCGCGGACCGCCGAGTCCGCGTGCTTCTTCTGAACGCGTCAAAAAACTTGGCCTCACGCCAAGACCGCGAAGGGCGCAAAGTGGGAAAACCTTTGCGCCCTTCGCGGCCTTGGCGTGAGGCACATCCGCCGGGATCAAAAAGGCGCGCGCTATTTCCTCTGATTGTTTCTCCGCGTCTTTGCGCCTTGGCGTCTTGGCGTTAAAATTTTGCCCTCCCCACCGGCGCGCTGAAAACCATTGATCCAATTGCCCCGTCCCCGCGTCACAGGTAGCGTGCGCGCCGAAGCATCCATGAAGTACACCGCTCTCTCGATTTTTCTCGCCGTCTTCGCGACGGGGCGCATGTCCGCCGCCGTGGATTACGCGCGCGACGTGCTGCCGATTCTTTCCGACAAGTGCTATCACTGCCACGGCCCCGACGAAACCGGACGCAAGGCCAAGCTGCGCCTCGACACCAAGGAAGGCGCGCTCCGCACCAAGGACGCCGTCATCATCCCCGGCCAGAGCGCGAAGAGCGAACTGGTCAACCGCATCACCACCACCAATCTCGACGACGTGATGCCGCCGACCGACTCCAACCGCAGCCTGACGCCGAAGCAGATCGCGACGCTCAAACAGTGGGTCGAGGAAGGCGCGAAGTGGGGCGTGCATTGGGCGTTCGTGCCGCCGGTGCGGCCAGCGGTGCCGGAGATCAGTAAAAAAGTAATCAGTAAGTCAGTTATCAGTGAGGCGGGCGGACGCCGCACTGAATCACTGATAACTGACTTACTGATTACTAAAACCCCCGTTGACGCATTCATCCTCGCGCGGCTGGAAAAGGAAAAGCTCACGCCCGCGCCGGAAGCGAATCGCGAAACATGGTTGCGCCGCGTGACCTTCGATCTCACCGGCCTGCCGCCGACGTTGAAAGAGCTGGATGCCTTTCTCGCCGACGCCTCCACCAATGCCCATGAGTTGGTCGTGGATCGCCTGCTCGCCTCGCCGCGTTTCGGCGAACGCATGGCGAGCGAATGGCTCGACCTCGCGCGCTTTGCCGACACGCACGGCTACCAGATGGATCGCTTCCGCCCCGTCTGGCCGTATCGCGACTGGGTCATCAAGGCATTCAACCAGAACCTGCCCTTCGATCAATTTGTGACGTGGCAACTCGCGGGTGATCTTCTGCCGAACGCGACCAAGGAACAGCGTCTCGCCACCGCCTTCAACCGTCTGCACAACCAGAACGAGGAAGGCGGCATCTCTGAGGAAGAGTATCGCGTCGCCTACGTCGTGGACCGCGTGAACACGTTCAGCACCGCGTTCCTCGGCCTGACCACGGAATGCACGCGCTGCCACGACCACAAATACGATCCGCTCACGCAAAAAGATTTCTACTCGCTCTTCGCCTTCTTCCAAAACGTGGACGAGTCGGGGCAGACGAGCTACTTCACCGACTCCACGCCCGTGCCCGCGCTGCTGCTCTCGTCCGACGATCAGGACCAGAAGCTCGACGAGTTGAAGCGCAACATTTCGACCAAGGAGTCGGAACTGGCGGCCCTGCGTGCCACGGCCCGCGCAGAGTTTGCGAAGGTCTCTTCTCCGACCACCAACGCGGAAATTTCCGGGCTCATCGCGCACTACTCGTTCGATGAAATGTTCTCCAACAAGGTGGCGAATCTCGCCGGGACAAACTTCGCCCGCGCGCAGGAGAAGCCGCAACTGGTGTCGGGCCACACGGGTCAGGCCGTGGAGTTGAGCGGCGAGAACGGAATCACCTTCGGCCAGGTCGGACACTTCAACCGCGCCACGCCCTTCAGCCTCGCGCTCTGGTTGCAGACGCCCACGAACGCGCCGCGCTTCGTGGTGCTGCATCACAGCAGGGCGCCCATTGATGCGGGTAGTCGCGGCTATGAGTTGCTGCTGGAGAACGGGCGCGTCGCGTTTGGCCTGCATCACATGTGGCCCGGCAATTCGCTCAAGGTCGCCACCAAGACCGCGCTCACCACGAACCAGTGGACGCACGTCACCGTGACGTATGACGGCTCCAGCCGCGCGAACGGCGTGCGCGTTTTCCTGAACGGCGCGGCGGCGGAACTCGAAGTGGTGCGCGACAACTTGTGGAAGGACATCACCTACGGCGACGAACCGGAACTGACACTGGGCCATCGCTTCCGCGACAATGGATTCAAGGGCGGACGCGTGGACGAGCTGCGCGTCTATGACCGCGCGCTCACCGCGCTCGAAGCGGCGCGCATCGCCGGCGTGGACGTGAGGCCCACACGTGAAGCGGAGTTCGAGTTCTTCTTCGCCACGCAGTTTGCTCCCGCGCGCACGGTGGAAAAGGAACTGCAAACCGCGCGCGACGCGCAGCGCAAGTTCATCAATCCCATCCCCGAAATCATGGCCATGCAGGAACTGGCGCAGCCCAAGCCCGCGTTCCTGCTCAAGCGCGGCGCGTATGATGCGCCGGGCGACCGCGTCTTCGCCAACACGCCGGGCGTGTTGCCGCCGTTCCCCGCCGGTCAGCCGACCAACCGACTCGGCCTCGCGCGCTGGCTGCTGCAACCGAAGCACCCGCTGATGGCGCGCGTCACGGTGAACCGTTTCTGGCAGATGATGTTTGGCCAGGGACTCGTGGAGACAAGCGACAACTTCGGCAGTCAGGGCGCGCAGCCCACGCATCCCGAACTGCTCGACTGGCTGGCGGTGGAATTCAGCAACGTGCCGCCAGCTTCCGACCTGCGCCAGCGGGACGCTGGCGGCACGTTGGCGTGGGATGTGAAGCGCCTGCTCAAACTCATCGCGCTCTCCGCCACCTATCGCCAGTCCTCGCACGCGTCACCAGAATTGCTCGCCCGCGATCCGGCGAATCAACTGCTGGCGCGCGGTCCATCGCGCCGGCTCACGGCGGAGATGCTTCGCGATCAGTCACTCGCTCTCAGCGGCTTGCTCGTCGAGAAAATCGGCGGGCCGAGCGTGAAGCCTTATCAGCCCGACGGCCTCTGGGAAATCGCGATGGGCAAGCCGTCGTACGACCGTGGTCGTGGCGACGAGTTGCACCGCCGCAGTCTCTATACTTATTGGAAACGCACCGTTCCCCCGCCCACGATGATGACCTTCGACGCCGCCGACCGCAGCTCTTGCGCGGTGCGCCGCCAGTCCACAAGCACGCCGTTGCAGGCGCTCGCGCTGTTGAATGACGTGCAGTTCACCGAAGCCGCGCGTCTCCTGAGCCAGCGCATGATCAACGAGGGCGGCCCGCGCGATGAAGAGCGCGTGACGTGGCTGTTCCGCACCGCACTGAACCGCACGCCCACGCGGCGTGAACTGCCGGTGTTGAAACAATTGCTCGCCGAACAGCGCGCCATCTTCGCCGCCGACACCAACGCCGCGCTGCAACTGCTCAAAGTCGGTGAGACGAAAAACCAAGCGCCGCTGAACCCCGTGGAACTCGCCGCCGGCACCGTGCTCGCGCAGGCCTTGCTGAATCACGACGGAGCGGTGATGCGGCGGTAAGATCGTTGCGCTCCCACGCTGTTCACCGCGCGGTCGGGATCCGGCGCACCGGCACATTCATCCAGTTCGTCGTGGACAGTTGCTGTGCAAGAAATTGTCCGCGCTGTTCGAGGCGGCGGCGCAGCGCGGCCACCTGGCGGTCGTAAGCCAGTTTGGCCGCCAAGCCTTCATCGGCCACGATGGGGCGGAGCGAAGCGGAAAGCTCATCCACGCGCCGCACCAGCTTGGCCGTGTCCCAAGTGTTCGTGAACAGCCGCATGAGTTGCCGCTGGTAAAGGGCGCGCCCCTCGCGCGTCTCGACGAACGCGCGCGCCACCATTCCCTCCCAGCGCGGCGGCATCAGCGCGAAGGTCGCGCGTGCGAAGGTCTGGTCCATCCCGTGGGGCATGAAGTGCAGGCGGTCGGAGACGGGATCGTGATAGATGCGGTAATTGTTTTTGTAGAATGCATAGCCGTCCCAGTTCGCGGTCAGCGTTTGCATGGCGAGATATTTGGAGAAGTTGTTCGTATCGAGCAGATGCGCGAGTTGCGTCCAGCGCTCGCCGAGATTTGAATTTTGCGCGGCGACGGCGAGGCGCTGGAGGTCTTTCCAGTTCTCCGGCTTCTGGCCCTGCAATCGTTCGAGTGAAGCATCAATGTCCAGACGGAAGCCGCTGTCGTAGAGATTGCCACGCGTGTCCGCGAAGTAGCGTTCGAGAAACTCCGGCGTGAAACCTTCGATGGCCACATACGCGCCCAGATCGCGCCCGTTCAAACGCGGACGCGCGTGAACAACGCGGGCCACGGGCAGACCGGCAGCGACGAACATCTCCGCGCTCAACGCCTCGCAAAGAAACGTGGGGTCTTCCTTGCCGTTGTTCAGATGAATCTTCCGAAGGCCGTGAAAGCGCTGCTCCTTGTCATACTTGCTGAAGTTCAACGTGAGCGACGGCTGGTCATCCACGGGCCGCAACGTGGCCACGCCCTTGATGTGAAGGCCCACGTTCGTGTAGCTGCGCCCGTCGGCACGGACGGTGGCGCGCACATACTCGCGCGGCGTGCGGCGCAGGGTGTCCATGCTCTCAGCGCTCAACAGGATTTCAAAACGATGCGGCGCGGGGTTGGTGAAGAAACTTTCGCCCGGCACGCCCGCCGCCCGAGGAACTGGCAACGACTGGGCCAGCCCCCAAGTGGGCAGCAGCAGCAGGAGCAAGAGGCGCGCGATCATGGGAGACGATAAATTTCTCGCGCCGGATTGGCCTTGCCCCGCTTTGGCGGACAGGTGTTGGGTGAGTGCATCGAGACAGGCGCTATTTAGTTGAGTTGGTTTTTGAAGTCCACAGGTGACTTCGAGCAGGGTGCAATTGGAAGAGGCGGGCCGGTGGGGGCGGACGTGTCGCCTGACGCCACGCGAACGGCCCGCCAATTCCAATCGCACCTCAAGCCCAGACCGAGCTTGGCTTTTCCGCGCGGACTGGCTACGCATGATTCACACCATGAAACACGACGCGCATTCGGGCGGCCAATCCCGCCGCGAATTTCTCGGCACCACGGCGAGGGCGGGTTTAGCCGCCACGGTTGCGGCGGCGGGATTGCCATCGGTTTTCGCCGCCACCAAGCGCGAGGAAATCATCTACCCCAAAGGCAAGGCCGAGCATTGCATCTTTATCTGGCTCGGCGGCGGCGCGGCGCAGACGGATACATGGGACCCGAAGCGCGTCGGCGATTTCAAGAAGGTCGCCGGCTCGGCGTATCCGGCCATTGATACCGCGGTGCCGGGCGTGCAGGTGTGCGAGCATCTCAGCGGCTGCGCGAAAATCCTCGACCGCTTTGCGCTGCTGCGCGCGGTGCATCACGACGTGATTGATGAACACGCGGCGGCGACGAACCGCGTTCACACCGGGCGGCCCACCAGCGGCACGGTCGTGTATCCGTCGATCGGTTCCATCGTCGCGCATCAGCGCGGCGCGGCGGCGGACGGCATTCCGCCCTACGTCGTCATTGGCTATCCGAACGTGACGCGCGGGCCGGGGTTTCTCGGCGCGAAGCACGGCTACGTTTATCTGACGGACACCGAAGCGGGGCCGAGTGGACTGACGCGGCCGGAGTTCATCAGCGCGGATCGCGCGGATCGGCGCGAGGGTTTGCTGGCGCAACTGCGCAAGGGCTACACAGCGCAACACCAGGACGACAAGGCGCTGGCGGATTACGACACGGCCATCGAGGAGAGTTTCAAATTGTCGCGTGGCGATTTCATGAAGGCGTTTGAACTCGGCGGAGAACCCGACTCGCTACGCGCCAAGTACGGTTCGGAGTTCGGGCAACGCTGTCTGCTCTCCCGGCGGCTCGTGCAGCGCGGCGTGCGCTTCATCGAGGTGGCGTTCAATTTGAACTTCATCAACGGCACCGGCTGGGACACGCACCTCGGCGGGCAGAAGAACCAGCACCTGCTCATTCAAGACCTCGACCGCTCGGTCTCGAATCTCGTGCTCGATCTCGAACGCCACAAGCTGCTCGACAAGACGCTCATCGTCATCGCCACGGAGTTCGGACGTCCGCCGGAGTTCGACAACGGGGGCGGGCGCGGCCATCAGTCGAAGGCGTTCAGCATCGCGCTGGCCGGGGGTGGGTTGAAAACGGGCCAGGTCGTCGGCACGACGGATGAACTTGGCAAAAAGCCCGTGGACCACCCGATGTCCGTGCCCGACCTGCACGCGACGATTCATTGCGCGCTGGGCATCAACCCGGAGAAATTTCTCCACGACGAGGATCGTCCGGTGCCGATCACCGATCGCGGGCAACCGGCGCGGGTTTTGTTCAGTTGAAGATCGCGCCGGGCCATCACGTACCGGGCGGATGGGCTTTCCCCGCCTTGAATCCACAGCTTTTCTTTGCTACTCAAAGGCTGGTCAGTCGCACGTTTCCTCGTCGTGGCTGAATGTCTTTTGCACTTCGTCAATCAACTGAATCGTCTGGCCCGTCGGCTGCCTGCGCTTGCGCTGGTCTTGCTGGCGTCTCCGGTGTCGGCGGCGTTCACCAACTTCATCAACTTCGAGACCGCGCCCGTGCATCCGGTCGCGCTCGGACCGGACGGACGCACGCTCGCCGTGTGCAACCTGCCGGACAACCGCGTGGAACTCTTCGACGTGTCCACGGGACTGCCACAATCGCTCGGCAGCGTGCCGGTGGGACTCGATCCCGTGGCGGCGCGCTTCGCATCATCGAACGAACTGTGGGTGGTGAATTTCATCTCGTCCTCGATCAGCGTGGTGGATGTCGCCGCTCAAACGGTCGTCGCGACCATTGAAACTCCGGCCGGGCCGAGCGACGTGGTGTTCGCGGGGAATCCGCGCCGCGCGTGGATCACCTGCTCGCGCACGAATGCGGTCTTCGTCGTGAACCCCACGAACCGCGTCGCCATCACCAACCTTGCCATCCAAGGCGAACTGCCGCGCGCGATGGCGACGAGTCCTGATGGCTCCAAAGTTTATGCCGCGATTTTTGAATCGGGCAACGGCTCGACGATTCTCGGCAGCAAGCTCACGGACTTGAACGTGTTCCCAGCGCCGGGCCCGGTCGAGGCCACGAACGGTCCGTATCGCGGCGTAAATCCTCCGCCCAACAGCGGCACCAATTTTTCCCCCGCCCGCGCCATCACCAACACGCCGCCGAAGGTCGCGCACATCGTCCGCAAAAATTCCGCCGGCCAGTGGATGGACGACAACAACGGCAACTGGACCGCCTGGGTCTCCGGCTCGAATGCGCCCCTCGGCGGACGCATCGTGGGCTGGGATTTGCCCGACCGCGACGTGGCCATCATCAACACCACGAACTACCAGATCACCTACGCGCACCGCCTGATGAACATGTGCCTGGCCCTCGGCGTGAATCCGGCGAGCGGCGAAATCTCCGTGGTCGGCACGGACGGCGTGAACGAGAAGCGTTTCGAGCCGGTGCTGAACGGCGTATTTCATCGCGTGAATCTGGCGCTCGTTGATCCGGTCACGCGCACGAACCGCGTGCGCGACTTGAATCCGCATCTCGATTACCTCACGCGCCTGCTGCCCGAACCACAGCGCGCGCTCGGCCTCGGCGACCCGCGCGGCATCGAGTGGAACGCCGCCGGCACGCGCGCCTACATTACCGGCATGGGTTCGCGGAACTTGATCGTTGTCAACGCCAGCGGCCAGCGCGTGAACCCGCAGCCTATCGAACTCGGCGAAGGTCCGACCGGTCTCGCGCTCGACGAAGCGCGCGCGCGGCTCTACGTGTGGAACCGTTTCTCCTCCAGCCTCTCCGTCTTGGACACGACCACGGACACCTTGCTCACGAATGTTCCCGTGTTCGACCCGACGCCCGCGGTCGTGCAGAGCGGACGCCGCGCGCTCTACGACACGCGGCGGACGAGCGGACTCGGCATCGCCTCGTGCGCGTCGTGTCATGTGGATGGACGCACCGACCGGCTCGCGTGGGACCTCGGCAATCCTGCTGAACATCTCAGCACGAACGCGAGTTTCGTCTTCCATCCGATGAAAGGGCCGATGGTCACGCAGACGTTGCAGGACATCATCACGCCGACGAACTTCAACGGCATCAGCCAGATTCAACAGCCGCTGCACTGGCGCGGTGACAAAAAGAACATCGAGGAATTCAACCCCACGTTCACGAATCTCCAGTCCGCCGAGCTCGCGCTCACCACGAACGAGATGGCGGATTTCAAGACGATGCTGGCGAGCATGTTCTTTCCGCCGAATTTTCTCCGCACGTTCTCCAACACGCTGCCGGCCTCCGTGCCGCTGCCCGGACATTTCGGTCGCTCGACAAATAACGTCCAAGGCGTGCCGCTGCCGCCGGGGAACGCCCAACTCGGCTTCACCCGCTTCGACCGCGCGGACTGCCGCATCTGCCATGACTTCAACCAAGGGCGCAGCGTGATTCAGAACGAGCTGTTCAATCTCCCGCGCGAGGGCGCGCAGGGCGCGTTCAAGTCGTCGCAGTTGCGCAGCATCGGCGAGAAGCTCGGCTTCGACGGCCTGAGCACGAACAGCCGGGCGGGCTTCGGCTTCCAGCACGACGGGCGGGTGGACACGCTGACGCGTTTCATGGTGGACGGCTTCGAGGGCCATGTGACGAATGATCAGGCCATTGCGGATTTCGTCGCGTTCATGCTCTGCTTCAGCGGTTCGGATTTGTCAGTCAATCCCAGCAACCCGAGCCAGGACGTGCCAGCCGCCGTCGGCAAACAAATCACCTTCACCTCCCCTGCCCCGCCCGCGCTGCTCAACTCGATGGTCGCGCTCGCCACCCGCACGAACAGCCGCGTGCAACTCGTGGTGCGCGGGAAACAGAACGGCCAATCGCGCGGCTGGCTGTTGCGTCGCGCGACAGGAGATTATCTTTCCGACCGCAATGGAGAAATTGCACCTACGCTCGCCAGCGTCATCGCGCCCGCCGCGTTCACAAATCCTTTCACCGCGATGCTCGTGCCGGAAGGTTCTGGTCTGCGGATTGGTTTGGATCGTGACGGGGACAATCACTACGACGCCATCGAACTCACGGGCGGATCGAATCCCGCCGATGCGAACTCCGTGCCGCTGCCCTGGGTGACGGTGACGAAAATTTCGACGAATCTTTTCCTCTCGTGGACTTCCACGCCGGGCGCGAGCTATGCGCCGGAGGTGTCGGTATTTCTTACTACGGGAACTTGGTTCAATATCCTTCCGCCTGCTGTGGCCACATCCAGCGTGTCGAGCGTGAACTTGGGAGCGCCCGGCTCGCCGCGCCGCTTCTACCGCGTGCGGTTGCAGAAGTAAGTGCCCCCGCCATCCTGCCGGGTGGAAGCTCCATGACGACGAAAGCTGCTCGACGAGGGAGTGACGTAGAGAGTTGTCGAGCACCGGCCCGGCGGGACACCGGGGGCACGCTCACTTCAACTGCTCGCGCAGCCACTCCGGCCGGTTGGTCGTAAGGCCGTCCACTCCCGCGCTCACCAGCGCGCGGGCCATCTCAACATCGTCCACGGTCCAGACGTACATCTTCAGCCCGGCGGCCTTCACCTCGGAGACAGCTTCTTTCGTGAGCGGCCATTTGGAACTGAAATTCAATCCTTCGAAGCCTGCCGTCTTCGCGCGTTTGATGAGCGGGGGCAGCTCGGGAAATTTCTGCGTCTTCGCGTCCTGTTTGTAGTCCATGAGAAAGTAGTGATCCAGCTGCGGCCAATCCTTCTTCGACGCGGCGAGCGAGGCGAAGTTGAAACTGATCACGACCAGTTTTTTCTCTTCCACGCCGGACGCCTTCAGCACGCGCGTGAACTCGGGGATGAGGCGCGGCCCGTCCTTGATCTCGAGCACGATGCGTTTGCCTTTTGGAATGGTCGCGAGAATGGATTCCAGCGTGGGGATGGTTTCGCCATTGAACTTCTCCCCCTTCCACGCGCCTACGTCGAGCTGCCGCGCCTCGGCCAAAGTTAAATTCGTGATCGCGCGCGCGATCGGCTCGAATCGTTTCGTGTCCTTGTCGTGGAAGACGATGAGCTTGCCGTCCTTCGAGAGCCAGAGGTCAAGTTCCACGCCGTCGGCGTTTTGCGCCCAGCCCAGCTTCATGGCGGCGAGCGTGTTTTCCGGCGCGTCAAACGAAGCGCCGCGATGCGCGATAATTTCCACGGCGCGAAGACTGCCGGGCCAGACGGCAAACGACAACAGCAACGCCAGAGCAGGCCGAAAGAGGGAGATGAACATGCGCCGAGTGGAAACGAATCACCGGCGGCTGACAAGCACGCGGTCGCGCCTTTAGTCCGCTCGGAGGAACACGAGGCTGAAAGCCTCTGAACCGGCCGGCTGGAAAGCCGGCGTTACGTGCGCCGGTCAGCTAACCGACTTGCGCCAGCACCTCGGGCGGAGCCTTGGCGTAAACGAGCGCCACGCAGCCGCCGGGCGAATAGAGTTCACCGTGATGCGTGCCCGACTCGGCATGGATGAAACCGCCGGGGCCCAGGACGCGGCCTTCGTTGTGCAAATCGCCGGAGAGCAGGTACAGGTCCTCCATCCCGTCGTGATCGTGCTCGGGGAAACGTCCGCCGGGAGCCAGTTCAATTTGGACGAACCAGTAGCCGGTCTCGCGATTGATGGAGAGCGGTTTCATCTGCACGCCGGGGAACGGCGTGGGCTGCCAGGGTTGATCGGCGGGACGGGTGAATTGGAAACCGGGCTTGGGCGGCAGCGCAGTTTCGACGGTCAAGGCTGGACCCTGCGGGGTGCGGGCGATCTGCGCCAGCACCCGGGCGCGCAAGGCGGGCGGCGGCGCGACCTGCGGACAGTCGAGCGCAAGGATCAGCACCGCGTCGCGGAGGGCGGCGGCTTCCGCCTGCGCGTCGGGATCCAGCGCGAGGGCGGCTTCGAGCCGGGCGACCTCGGATGGTTCGAGGACGCCGAGCGCGTGCCGCGCCGACATGTCTTGCAGTTCCGTGGGCTTCATAGTTGGCCTTCCAAAGTATCTCTCATTAGCAACAGGCCGCGCCGGATGCGTGCCTTGATCGTGCCCGCCGGTTCGCCGAGGCGTCCGGCAATTTCGGTGTGGGTCAGTCCGCCGAAAAACGCGAGCTCAATGGCCTGTCGCTGTTCTGCGGAGAGCACGACCAGGGCCGATCTCACCAAGGCCGCGTCATCACTGCCCAAGGCGGAGTCTTTGTCCGCGGGCAGGTTCATCAAAAGCTCCGCCGAATCTACCCCAGCCATCATGCTGGTGGGCGTGCGCTGGCGTTTGCGGAGGCGGTCAATGGCCTTGTTCCGGGCGAGGCACAGCATCCAGGTCAGCGGCTTGCCAGCGTCGGCCCGGTATTGTGCGGCGCGCTCCCAGATGTTCGTGAACACCTCCTGCAACACATCCTCGGACTCGTGCGCGTCGCGCAGAATGCGGACCACGAGCGAGAAGAGCAGCGTGGCGTGGCGGTCATAAAGCCGCCCAAACGCCTCCATGTCGCCACACGCCACTTGGGCAAGCAGGCGGGCGTCCTCGTGGACTTCAACAGCTTCGCAGGAACTCATCACCTGAAACGGAGGATAGAGTTCAGAGCGCGGGAAGCAATCGGAACTTGGTCGGGCCGCCCTGCTGGATTGGGACCTTGGCCTTTCAAACGGACTTCCCCGAAATCATTGTCGCTGCTTTCACAAACGTTTCCGATTGATGTACGCCGGAACCAAGGGAGCGGATGCAGGGAAAGTGATTTCCACACTCGGAAATGTCGTGCGGTCCTTCACGCCGAGAAGAATTTTTACTTTTCCCCGCATCCGTTGCTAATGTTCGCGCGTAACCAAACGTGTGAACCGGTGCTGGCAAAAATTTATCGCGTGTTCGCTGGCCGTGTGTTTCGCGCTGGCGGGCACGGTCGCGATTCATCCGGCGCTGCACCGCTGGGTCGAGCACGGTGGCTCCGGCCACGACCACAATCATCTCGGCGCATCTCACTCCCATCCGCATCCCCACGCGCCGGAAGATCCCTTCGTCAATCGTCATTCGTCACTCGTCATTCCGTCCGGCGACCTGACCTTGTTCGGGCTGCAACCGCAGGACCTCTACCGCGCCGTCGCGCAATGGCTCGTGCGCGCGACCGAATCCACTCCCGCGCCGGAAAGCGACTCTGACCACACCCATCACAGTCTGCCGCAGTTGCTCCTGAGCGGACTGGTCGAGGGCGCGGTGGAAGTTTCTCCGCTCGTTGTGCGGCCCGAGCCGCGCGTCTGGTTTTATTCTGTTCCAGAATCCCGCGGCGTGGTCAGCGTGCTCTTCGCGCCGACCGCCGGTCGTGGGCCGCCCGTCTTCTGCTGATCGTCACCCGCTAATTTCGTTCCCAAATCCATGCGTGGCCCGGCGATGTCCGCCGTGGGTCCAGGGTGGTGCGTGATTTTGGCTTTGAAAGCAGATTCGTTTTCATCGCCTCCGCCGCACCTAGAAAAAAACTTTTTCCAGTTCGATTATGCAGAAGAAAAAACCGTTGCGCCCCGCCGTGATGACGGGGAGGCGCGCTCCGAAGATTCTCAAATTTCACTCCGCCTCCTTCGCGCTGGCCTGCGTGATTTGCACCGCCGGTTCCGCTTCGGCGCAATTGACCAACGCCCCGGCACGCCTTGATGAAATCGTGGTGCAAGGCCGCGAGGACAGTCTCGTGGGCGTCGCCGACTCTGCGACGCAGGGCACTATCGGCGCGAAGCAACTCGCCGATCGGCCCATTCTCCGCACCGGAGAAATCCTGGAGACCGTGCCCGGAGTAATCATCACGCAGCACGCGGGCGGCGGGAAGGCCAACCAGTACTTCCTGCGCGGCTTCAACCTCGATCATGGCACGGACTTTTACACCGAAGTGGACGGGATGCCGCTCAACCTCACCACGCACGGTCACGGGCAAGGCTACACGGACATGAACAGCGTGATCCCTGAACTGGTCCAGCGGGTGAATTACGAGAAGGGAGTTTATTACGCCGCCAATGGTGACTTCGCCTCGGCGGGCGCGGCACACCTCGAAACCTTCCGCGTGTTGCCACAGAGCTTCGTCACCATGGAGGGCGGCATGTATGGCTACGGACGGCTCGCGTTCGGCACGTCACCGAAAGTCGGTGATGGTCATCTGCTCATCGCGGGCGAGGCGTATCATCACGACGGGCCGTGGAAAAATCCCGATGACTACCAGAAGTTCAACGGGTTGCTCAGTTACAGCGTGGGCGACGCAAGCCTCGGCTACAGTTTCACCGCGCGCGGTTATCACGGCACCTGGGATTCCAGCGATCAAGTTTCGGCCAGCGCGGTTCGCCGTCATGTCGTGGACCGCTTTGATTCGCTGGACGACACCACGGGCGGCGATTCCCAACGCTACAGCTTCCAAGGCGAGTGGCACCGCGCGGATGACGCTTCGGCGACTAAGCTCATGGCCTACGGTTTTTACTACGACCTCGATCTGTTCTCGAACTTCACCTACTTCCTTGGCGACCAGGATCGCGGCGATCAATTCGAGCAGGTGGACCGCCGCTGGGTCGCGGGCTTGCAAGCGAGCCACACGCTGTTCAATCAATGGTTCGAGCGCCCGGTGGAAAACACTTTTGGCCTGCAAGTCCGCAACGACCTCATCCGCAACGGCCTTTACCAGACCGAGCGCACGCAGCGCGTGAACAAGAACACGGTGGATGAAAATGGCGGCCCGTTGGTGCTCAACGCCACGACACGTCGCGACGACATTTTCCAATCCAGCGTCGGCCTCTACTACGAGAACAAGGCGCAGTGGGCGGAGAAGTTCCGCACCGTGGCCGGCGTGCGCGGCGACTTCTTCAACTTCGACGTGGACAGCACGCTGAAGGCAAACTCCGACGACCGCGCCGATGTCATCGCCAGTCCGAAGCTCGGTTTGATTTTCGGCCCGTGGGCGGACACGGAGTTCTACGTGCAGGGCGGCCTCGGCTACCACAGCAACGACGGACGCGGGGCGAACACGCGGGCGGATCCAGTGACCGGTGCGTCGGTGCGTCGCGCTGATCCGCTGGTGCAAACCTACGGGGCCGAAGTCGGCGCGCGCACGACCTACGTGCCCGGCTTGCAAAGCTCGCTCTCGATCTGGTGGCTCGACATTGATTCCGAACTGCTCTTCGTCGGTGATGCGGGCGCGACCGAGGCCAGCCGTCCGAGCCGTCGTTACGGTGTGGAGTTGGCGAACTTCTACAACGTGACCAAGTGGCTGACGTTGGGTGCGGACTTCTCGCTCTCGCATTCGGAGTTTCGTGACTCCGCGCCGGAAGGGGATCGCATCCCTGGCTCCATCGAGAGCGTGGTGGCGGCGGGCGTGACGATGCGGAGTGATTGGGGACTCTTCGGCAGCCTGCGCCTGCGCTACTTCGGACCGCGCCCGTTGAACGAGGACAACAGCGAGCAATCGAACAGCACCATCATGCTCAACGCGCAGGTGGGGTATCACATCAACAAAACGTGGACCATCACCGCCGAGATTTTGAACCTGCTCGACCGGCGCGATCACGACATTGATTACTTCTACGCCTCGCGCGCGCGCCCCGGCGACACCGCGCGGGAGGAAAAACATTTCCACCCCGTGGAACCGATTCAGGCGCGCCTCGGCCTGACGGCGCGCTTCTGATCATGACGGCATAAACACGCGGCTCAGGTGAATCGAAGTTTCAAAATCGCGACGACGGTTTCCGTCGCCGTCCATCTGGCGCTCTTCGCGCTGGCGGCGTGGCTGCCAGCCGCCCGTCGCACCACCGAAGCGCCTGAACCACAGCCCCCAGTCCTACTGGTCTTCGTGGCGGAAGATCCCACGCCGTCGGTGGCGATCGTTGAACCAGAGCAAAAAATTGTCGCCCGGTTCGTGCCTCCGCCGGTGAAGACTGAGCCGGTGGAAGAAACCGCGCCGCTGGTTCCCAGTCCGCCGCCAGAGCCGGTGCGCCCCGTGGAGGTCGTCCCGCCGGCCGTGCCCGCACGGTCGGCCATCGCGTCGGCGGCAACGCGCGTTGTGGAGCCGATAGCCACACCGGCCAGGCCGGTGACGCCATCACCTGTTGCGCCCGGAGTGGCCAGCACGCCCGCCGCGCCCGCGAACGAAGTAGTTCGCGTCCTCGGCGTGGCTGCGTATCGCAAGCGCCATGAACCGGTCTATCCGCTTGCCGCGCGCCGCCGTCGGCAACAGGGAACCGTGCTGCTGCTCGTGCAACTTGACGCGGGCGGCCGAGTGGAAGGCGCGACCGTGCGGCAGAGTTCCGGCTTCACGCTGCTCGACGACGCGGCCCGGCAAGCCGTGCGCGACTGGGAATTCGAGGCCGCCCGCCTCGATGCGAAGCCCGTTCCCTCCGAAGTGGAAGTCCCGGTGCGCTTCGAACTGACACGGTGAGCGGCCGGAACCGGGCCCCGCAGGGCGTCGCCCGGCGTCACAAAGAACCCACCACGTCGCGGTGGGTCGGCTTGGGCTGACCGGGCTGGAACGATTCAAGATGATCGAGGGTCGCGCTCACTTCGCCACCGGCGGCAAACACCTCCGTCAACGCCGCCGTCAGTTCCTCACGGAGACGCTGCGGGCCAGCCTCCGCACGGAGGTTGATGATGAGTTGTCCGCTGGCCATCGGCGCGGAGAGCGTTTGTGAAAGTTCGGGAACGTGATCGTTGCGCACGAGATTGATCACGGCGAGGTCGCTCAAACCTTCGTCGGGACTCAACGTCATTTTCAAGTGCGCGACTTCTGCACCTGCTTCCGAAAGACGGCGTTGCAGCGACTGACACAAGGCGCGCACGGCTTGGTTGCCATCGAATTCTCCGCGCGTGCCACGCAAGGCCACGGTCGCGTTCAGCCAGCCCAGCAGGGCTTCGCCCTCGCCGTAGAGCGCGTAATCCACCGGCATGGTGTCGCGCGCGATCTGTTCAGCGGAATCAAGGCGCGCGAACCATTCATCCAGCCCCGCTCCGGTGCGGGCGGAGATGCTCATGACTTGGGCGCGGGGAAATTCTGCGGCGAGCTTGGCCCGCAATTTTTCTAACCGTAACGCGTCCACCAACTCCGCTTTGTTGATGATGATCAGGTCGGCTTCTTCCAGTTGCTTGCGGTAGATGTAGAGAACTTTTTCAGAAAACTTCCCGCCTTCCTCCAGGCCGAGGACGCGAGCCGCGCGCACCGGGTCCACAAGCACGCTCAACGGAGCGATGGAAAAACTCTCGCCATAGATGCGCCGCAGCGGATACGTCACCGTGGCAACCAAATCGGTGCAACTGCCCACCGGCTCGGCGATGAACACGTCGGGGCGGGTGGCGTCATCGAGCTTCTTCGCCGCATCCACGAGCGAGTTAAAACGGCAGCAGAAGCAGCCGCCGGAAATTTCCTCCGTCGCAAACCCGCGCGAGCGCAGCATGGCCGTGTCCACCAGTTCCGTGCCCTGATCATTGGTGATAAGCCCGACGCGCAGCCCCTGCTTCGTCAGCCGTTCCGCGAGCCGCGCGACCGAAGTGGTTTTCCCCGCGCCGAGAAAACCGCCGATCATGATGTACCGCGACTTTGGACCTTGGACCTTGGACTTTGGACTCATGGGTTACTCAGCTTTCTGCTTGGAGAGGATTAAATCAATCGCGCGGTCGAGATGGTCACGGTAGGCGTTCACGTCGAGACAGCGTTCGTCCGGCGTGCCGCGCACGGCGTAGAGCCAGCCTTCGGCGTAAGGTTGTTTGTCAATCAGAGAAATTTTTTCGCGCAGTGCAGGGTTGCTGCCGAGAAAATTTCCCGTGGCCACGCAATAGACATCCGAGATCGCTTTGAAGCCCTCGACCCAGCCGACGATTTGCCCGACTTCCACGGCGGCATCTGCACTCGTCTCGAAGCCGTGATCCACCATGTCGCCCAACATGCGCGTGGCAAATTTCGTCAGGCCGATGCGCCAGGTGTCGTCCGGCTGACGCGCGAGCCAGCAGTGCGAGCGCGAGTAAAGAAAATCCACCGGCAGATGGGTGACGAAAGTCGAACGCTTGTAGAACAGAGTCTTGGGTTTTCCGGAATCCACGCGCCGGACGCTACCAATCGAAAATAAAAACCAAACACCAAACTTCAAACCGCCGTGCAACACCCAGCGGCAAGCCCGTCGGCAAGGTGTGCAGAGCAAGGCAGGCGTATCTGAATCACCCGTGCGCCAAGACCCGTTATTCCTCTGCCATCCATTCCCCTGACTTCAACAGCATGGAAGGAACAAAGTCAGGGGAATGGATGGCAGGGGAATAAAGACCGCATCTCAAACAGCATGCTCAACAAGGCTCTTTGAAGTTTGGTGTTTGATGTTTTTCTCTCGCCTCACTCAAATTCCGCCGTGATTTACTTCGACCATAACGCGACCACGCCCTTGTTGCCCGAGGCGCGGAACGCGTGGCTTGAGGTGAACGCAAAATTTCCCGGCAATCCTTCCAGCCCGCACCGGCTCGGCGCGCGCGCGGATCATCTGCTCACGGTGGCGCGAGAGAAACTCGCGACGTATCTCGGCTGTCACGGGACGGAAATTGTTTTCACCTCCGGCGCCACCGAATCGAACAACACCGCACTGCATCACGTCGCGCGAACCAAGGTTACCCATGACGAAGTGTGGGTGTCCGCCGCCGAGCATCCGTGCGTGCTGGAGCCGGCGCAGTTTTATTTCGGTGAGAAGTTGAAACTCATTCCCGTGAACCGTGACGGCGCGGTGAAAATGGAGTGGTTGGAAATCGAGTTCCGGAAGAAGCGGCCTGCGCTCGTCGCCGTCATGGCCGCGAACAACGAGACGGGTGCGTTGCAGGCGTGGGAGGACATCAACCAGCTCTGCCGCGTTCACCAGACGCCCTTCCTCTGCGACGCCGCGCAGTGGCTCGGCAAGCTGCCCGCGCGCGGTCTCGGCGACTGCGATTGGGTGACAGGCGCGGCGCACAAATTCGGCGGGCCGCGCGGAGTGGGCTTTTTGAAAGTGCCGGCGGGACTGTCGGTGGTGCCGCTGATTCGCGGCGGGCCGCAGGAGGAGTTGCGCCGCGCGGGCACGGAAAACGTCGCGGGCGTGATTGCCATGCTCGCTGCGCTGGAAGTGCGCGAGGCGCAAATCGCCCGCCGCGAATATGGCGCGCGGGCGGTCTTTCGCGAATCGTTCGAGCGGCAATTGCTAGCCGCGCTGCCCGGCGTGGAAATCATTTCCGCAGGTGCGCGACGTCTGTGGAACACCGTCACGGCCCTCATGCCCGAGGCCGACTGCCAGCAGCGCTGGGTGGTAAAACTCGACAAACTCGGAGTGGCCGTCTCGACTGGCTCCGCTTGCGCGAGCGGGAAGGAAGAAGCCTCCCACGTCCTGCGCGTGATGGGCCGTGCGGACGATGCGGCCCGCGCGCTCCGTTTCAGCGCGGGCTGGGAAACGACGGAGGCGGAATGGCGCACGCTGCTCCTGGCCTTGGAATCCATTCCCGAAAAAACTTTTCCGCGCGCGGGAAAAAAACTGGCGAAACGCGCCGTTCGGGGCTAACGGTTTCCCACAGCGAAAACCCAGACCAGCGAAGATCGATCCCACGATTTCTTCCGTTCAAGTTTTCCAAGAAATACTTTGACCCCGGTGGGGCAGTCGGATGCTGAGAATCTGTGTGTGGCATCCGGCAGCCCGCCGGGGTGTTTCTTTTGGTGGAACGCATGAGAGCGATGGGAAGTGCCAGTCAGGTGGCGGCAGGCGTCCAGCCTCGCGGAATTGGGCGGGACTCTATTCAAGGCGTTGGAACTTTCCACCGTTCGATCCGGGCGGCGGGACGCCAGCCCTCTACGGCAGGCGAGACGCCTGACTCCACGCTCTTGTCCGCCACTTTTAATCAAACCCGCTCCCACCGCGCTTCTGGACAGTCCCGCGCTTTTGCCCTACTTGTCACCCACTCTATGATATTTCAGAAATCACTTGGTTCTTTCATCGCGTGCGGCGTCGGTGCGGCCCTGTTCACCGGCTGTGCGTCTTCCGGCGTCAAGAATCCTTCCGCCACCGGCGTCACGGAAATGCGCGGCGATGAAAAAGGTTTCGTCGGCGGGACCGGCGTTGAGTCACAGGATTTGATTCGTGTGAGCGACAAGATCGCGCGCGGCATCTTGAGCGCGCCGCAGATCGCCAATGCCGCCACGCCGCCGGTCGTCGTGCTCGATCCCGTGCTCAACGAGACGCGCTTTCCAATCAACAAGAACATCTTCCTCGACCGCATCCAGGCGCAGTTGATTTCGAAGGCGGCGGGCAAGGTCACGTTCCTCGCGCGCGAGCGCATGGAGACGTTGCAACGCGAGCGCGATGCGAAGCGCGCGGGCGGCGTGACCAGTTCGTCCGACGCGAACGTGCAGGAGTTCAAGGGCGCGGATTATTTTCTCACCGGCAAACTTTCCGGCCTCAGCACGTCGAGCAAGAACGGTGTGAGCGACTACATCCTCTACACGTTCCAACTCATTGACGCACGCACCAGCGCCATTGTCTGGGGCGGTGACGATGAGATCAAAAAGCAGGCGCAGAGCGACGCGGTGTATCGCTGAACTAATCCCGGTCTTCACCCCGGTCGCATGAAGTTCGCCCTGTCATTCTTAGCCGCGCTGCTGCTCGGTGCGACGAGTTGCGCCACCAAAGCTCCACGCCCTGCGCTGACCGGCGACCTCATCCTGGACGGCAAGAACGCCATCACCTACGGCCCGGCGAAAGATCGCGTGCTGTGGGAGTATCGCGTGGGACTGGCAGCGTTGCGGCGCGGTGATTTCGACGAGGCGAAGCGGCATTTCGACGACGCCATCACGCGCATCGGCGGCATCTACACCACGGACGCAGGCGCACGGAAGGCGCGAAGTTTTTTTAACACCGAGGCAAAGAAGACGTTCATCGGCGAGCCGTACGAACGGGCGATGGCCTACTACTATCGCGGCCTGCTTTACTGGCACGACGGCGAGCCGGACAACGCGCGCGCCTGTTTCCGCAGCGCGCAGTTTCAGGACGCGGGCACCGAGAAGAACGACTACGCCGCCGACTACGTGCTGCTCGATTACCTCGACGGCTTCGCGAGCGTGAAGCTCGGCAGCGGCGACGGCGCGGATGAAATGGCCCGCGCGGTGAAGAATGCGCGCGGCGGCTCACAACCACCGGCCTATTTCAAGAAGGCGAACGTGCTCGTGTTCATTGAGTTTGGAAATGGCCCGCGCAAGTTCGCCACCGGCGAGCACGCGCAGCAGTTGCGCTTCGGCGAGCAAACCTCGCCCGCGCGTTCGGTGAATTTGAAACTCGGCGCGCAGCAGTTTCCGCTGGTGGCCTACGATGATTTGCAGTGGCAGGCCACGACGCGCGGCGGGCGCGTGATGGATCACATCCTCGCCAACAAGGCCGTGTTCAAGAATGCAACCGAGGGCGCGGCGGTGGTGGCGGGCGTGACAGCCATCGGACTCGCGAACAGCCGTCAGGGCGAGGCAGCGCTCATCGCGGGTGGCGTGGCCCTGGTCGCAGGAATTCTCTCCGCCACCACGACGCCCGAGGCGGACATCCGCGCGTGGGACAATCTCCCGCGCTTCCTCACCTTCGCCGCACTGGAGCTGCCGCCGGGCGAGCACAGTCTCGCGGTGGATTTCCGCGACGCGGGCGGCACCACACTTTCCACCCGGACGATCACGTTCACCGTGCCGTCCAATTCCACCAAAGACACCGTGCTCTTCGTGAGCGAACACAAGACCTGAGTTATGAAAAAAATCTTTTTCCCCATCGGACTGCTGACCGCCGCGCTGGCCCTCTTCGGAGGCTGCGCGCGTGAAGGCGTTTATCAGCCCAAGAACACGGGCAAATACAACTACGAGGAAAACTCGCCGTTCGTCCTCTTTGATGCCGGCGCGCAACGCTCCGTGACCTGCTCCGGCACGCAGCTTGGCAAGACCGCCGATGGCCGCATGAAAGTCACCGCGCATTTCCGCAACCGCCAGAATCGTCGCATTGAGGTGCAGGCGAACTGCGTGTTCAAGGACGCGCAGGGTTTCACGGTGGACGAGACCCCGTTTCGCACAGTGATTCTCGACGAGAACGCGACGCAGGATGTGAGCTTTGAGGCCTTCAATTTGAATGCGGCGAAGTACACCATCCGCGTGCGCGAGGCGCGGTAATTTTTTAGGAAGGCCGGTTTCCCCACCGTCGGATCTCGACGAGCCTCGAACACACCGATGGGGAAATCGGCACCCCGTTCACTGCACGCGCACGCGATAGAATTGCTGCTCCGCCGGCGTGTGGATAAATTCCAGCGTGCCGCCGGTGCCCAGCAGCACCGCAGACACCGCGTTCCATCCCCCGCCCGGCATCACGCTGGCCTCCACCGTGTAATGGAATCCCGGCAGCGTCGCGAAGCGCAGGCTCACCGCGCCACCCGCGCGCTGGACGCCCAGGGCCGGGGGCGCGATCAGTGCGAAGGGAAGGCTGGAACCGAGATGCCCCTGCCCGTCCACGACGCGGAGCGTGACGTTGGTGGTGATGACGTTCAGCGTCACCGTGCCATTCCACAAGCCGTTGACGAACCCTCCGGTGGTGAAGGGCTGGAGCGGCGCGTTGCGATCCAGGATGAAGCGGACGCTCGGGACGCGCGCCGCAGGCTGCGGCGGCGGCGTGTTCGCGGCCCAGTCGAGCGGGTTGCCGTGCGCGCTGTCCGTGCGGAGAAAGAGCGAACGGCTGCCGCCCGTGACGTTCGCGCGCACCACGCCGTCGAAGGTGTAGCTCGCGTTGTTGAAGCTGTAATCCACCATCAGGTTTTGCTGCGCGGAATAATCAAACGGCGTCGAGAACGCGAACGTGTTCCAGCCCGTCTGCGCGATCAGCACGTCGTGCTGGAAGTTGGTGGTCCACGAGAACTGCCACGCGGAGATGAGATGCTGCGTGTCGGGCGTGGGCCGGAGACGGAGGGTGAAGTTGCTGAGAATCTGCCCGGGCACCTGCGCCACGTTCAAGGCCAGTGCCAGGATGCGACCGGACGGCCCGATTTCATTCGTGAGGTAGATGGACTGCACGCGCGCGTCGTGGAAGGACGCGGCGAGCGGCAGGCTCCAGTTCGTGGTGTTCGTGGCCACGGTCACGACTCGCTCCTCGCGCAGCGCGAGCAGCGTGGCCGGGCCGTTAAAGCCGGTGGCGACCTGTCCCGCCCCGTCGCGGGCGGTGATGCTTATAGGCACCGCCAGGCCGGAGTAATTGCTGCCCGGCACGGGCGCGAAAGTGAACTCGGCCAGCGGCGCGAGATCGTTGTCCAGAATCGTGCCGGTGGCCGGACTGCGCACGAGCGTGGCGTTGCCCGGCGAGATCAGGCTGACGGTGAAACTCTTCGCCGGCTCGGGCAGGAAATCTCCAAACACCGGGACGGCCACGGTCAGGTTCGTGACGCCGGGCGGAAAAACCAGCGGGCCGTAGCTCTCCGCAAAATCCAGCCCGGCCAGCGCCGTGCCGTTGGCCGTGGCATAACTCACGGTCACGATGCGCCCGCTGGCCGCCGTGAGCCGCACGTTGAACAGCGCGTTCACCACGCCCACGTCGCCTTCGCTGATGGTGGCGTCGTCAATGATCAGTCCCGGCACCCCGTCATTGTCGGTGATGGTGGCGAGGCCGGTCGCGCGGTTGATTTCCAGATTCGTCGCGCCGGTGAGATTCACGGTGAACGTCTCGTTAGACTCGCTCAACGTGTCGGGGAGCAGTCGCACGAAAATCGTCTGGTTCGTCACGCCCGGCGGGAAGGTCAGCACGCCGTTCGTCGGTTGAAAATCCAGGCCGCCTGCGGCCGTGCCTCCGGTCGTGGCGTAAAAGACCGTACCGGTGAGCAAGCCCGGCGCGGTCAGACGCACGGGGAAGGCAAGGAACTGCGTGACCGAGTTTGGTTCCACATTCGTCATGTCGAAGACCGAGACTTGCGGGTGCGTGGCAATGGTGCTCAGGCCCGCCGTGTTGTTCGACTCATCGCCGTCCGGCCCCGTGCGGAAAATGGCGGCGAAGTTGGTGAGCAATCCGCGTTCGATCGCCGTCACGGTCACGTCCACCTGCGCCGCCGCGCCCGCCGTCAGCGTGCCGAGCGCGCAGGAAACCACGCCGTTCGAGAACACGCAGCCGCCCTGCGAGGCAATCGCCGAAACGAAGGCCGAGTTCGTCGCGAGCGTATCCACAAGCTGCGCCTGTGTGGCGGTCTCCAGGCCGAGATTGGAGATGGCAAAACGGTAGGTGAACGGAGCGCCGACCAGCACCTCGTTGGTCACGGTTCCCGACAGTTGCAAATCGTTGCGCGCCCGCACCTCGAAGGCGTTGCCGCGCGCGCCGTGACCGGCCGCGTCCACCACGCCGAGCGCCACCGCGCGCGCGGGGGCGAGCATGGTTACGGACGAGGTCGCCACGCCGGAGACGAACGTGAGCGGCGTGTGGAGGAACGGCACCGCGACGATGTTCGAGAACGACACGACCAGGCCGGGGTTGTTCGTGGCAATGTTGCGCGCGGCGAAAATCCAGTCCGCCGCCGCGTTTCCATCGGCCCGTCCAATGCGCTGGTAGGTCAGGCCGCCGTCAATGTTCACCGGCACCGGCGGGCCGCTCCACTGGTTGGAACTGATCGTGACGGGCGTGCGGATGAGCGCGGGGTCCGCGCCGGCGGCGCAGACGAAATCCACGGGCCGCCCGAGCGCGTCCAGCAGGAGCACGGCGATGGGATTGTTATCCACATTGTTATTCCAGCCGGTGGGGAACGGAAAAGTGAAGGCCGGATACGCGCCGGGGAAAAATGACGGAGGCAGCGTGCCGGGCAGATTGCGAACGTGGAACACCTCACCCGGACCCGCGACCGCGCCGCTCGGCAAGGTGAAAGTGGCGTAAGGCTCGGGCCAACTCTGCCAGTCGTAGAACACGACCTTCCACCCGGCGACGTTCAGCACGCGACCGGACACATTCGCGAACTCGACGCGGTCGAAGCCGCTCACATCAATTTCCGAAATCACCACCGTCGAGTCGCCCGGCCGCAACGCGGAGTTGGTGAGCGTGAGCGCGGCGGAATAATTTGTGACCGGCAGCCCGAACTCGTCCGCCGCCACGACCGTGAACGGAAACGCCTCGCCCGCGTACTGCGGCGACGGTACCGCATTGATCAAGTAGTTGAAACTCACCGTGCGGAACTGCCAGACCGGTCCCGCCTCGGAGGGGAAAGGCGCCAGCCGCGCCAGCACCTGCCAATAGTAAGTGGTGTCCGGGTTCAGGTGGCGCGGCAGCGTAATGCTCGCACCGGTCGTCGTCCCCACCGGACTGCTCAACGAAAGGTCGGCATTCGTGCCGAGGAACACATCGTAGATCGTGCCGGACGGGGCTTGCGGATTGTTGGACCAGCTCAAGGTCGTGTTGCGCGCGACTTGCGTGGCGAGATCGGCGGGCCGCGGAGCGCTCGGCGCGAAAGGCCGCTCATCATCCACCAACACCACCAAGCCGGTGCCGCTCAGAAAACCCGCCGCCGTGGCCGTGATGCGCACGGTGTCGAAGGCGTTGGTCGCCTGGTTGTTCAACACGGTGATGTTGAATTTACGGTTCAACTGCCCGGCCAGATTCGTCACGAAAGCCGGCACGGTCAGCAACTCGGGATGATTTGACTGCAAGGCGATGACGACGTTGGTCACGGGCCGGCCCGCGAAAATCACGTCGCCCGCGTTGGTCAGCACCCCCTGCCCTTCGGTCACTTGGGGGGGCAGCGTCACGGTCAGTTGCCGGCTCTCGTTGTCGCTCACGCGGATGACGTCGAAGTCCCCGGCCCAGTTCACGACAGAGGCCTCGATGACGACGTTCGCCGTACCGTCGAGGAGGTCGTTGTCCACCAGCACGAGATTGAACGGCGCGGAATTTTGGCCGGCGGGAATGATCACGGTCGCCGCGACGAGCACGCGATTGGTGTTGTCGGAAAACAAATTCACCGTGATCGGTTTCACCGCGGTGACGTTCGCGGTCACGGTGCCGGCACCCACGAGCACGCCGCCCTCGGTGCCGGTCGGGACGACGTTGAGCGTGAGGCTCGCGGACTGCGCGTCGTGTACGAGCGTCGAGGCGCTGGCCGTCGTGCCATTGAAGAGCTGCGCGGTGATGAAGACGCGCTGCGAGCCGTCGGCTACGCCGTCGTCCAGCACGTCGAAGCTGAAATTCGCGGAGGTGTTCCCGGCGGGAACGAACACGGGATCGAAAATGACGATCTCGTTCGTATCGCTGGAGGTGAGGGTGATGAACACGTCGTTGGTGAGCGGCACGCTGAGGAGGAGCGTGCCGGGGACGGCCAATTCGCCCTCGTTCACGCTGGGCGGCAGCACCAGCGTGGCGGTGGCGGAGCACGGGCCATAGGCGCTGAGATTACTTTCCAGGTAGCCGTCCGGCTGTCCCGTGCCGCGGGAGACGCCCACATGAAGCACGGGGCTGAACGGGTCGCTGATGTGACCGTTCAGCCACGTCATCCGCAGTGCGCCGTCGAACCACATTTCGAGTTGCGCGGTGTTGAGATTGGCCGGCACGCCGAACTCCGGCACTTCCAGCCAGGTCACCACGAGGCGGTCGGCGAGCTGCCGCCAGCGCACGCTGCCACCCGCCGCCGGGTTCAGGTCCGCGTAAATCGGCGCGACGCGCGCGTGGGCGAAAAATTCCCCGAGCGTGGATTGAAAGGCGTTGGTGTTCGGCCCGGGATCGAAGGTCACGTTGCCATTCGCCCCAATGAAAAGGGTGCTGGAACTGGTGCCGAAGATGGAAACCTGTCGTCCATTGGTCAGCGTAATGGCCTCATACTCGTCATCGCCCAGGGTGAGAATGGTGTGGGTGGAAGGATCGTGCGGCAGCCCCGGGACCGGTTCAAGACAGGCGCGGTAAAAATTCTGCGACAGATCCGGCGTGAGCGCCAGCGAACGCAGGTTCAGGTCGAAGGGACTGCCGGCGAATTCCTCGACGAAGAAATCCGGGGTACCGACGCGCAGGGACACGAGCAAGGCGACCGACTCGTTGCTGTTCGTGTTCGTGACCAGAAAGGCGCCGGAGTAAAACCCGTTGGAGAGCGCGGC
>JAYVNY010000213.1:0-8977 GCA_043758205.1 Akkermansia sp. | reverse complement strand
AAACTTCCGCCCGAACGCTGGGGCTGGTCGGCGATTCACCTCGCGAATCTCTACTCCGGCAAATTGAACCAGTCGGAGAAATCCATCGCGCTGCTCCGCCGCATTGATGCCGAATACGGCCAGACCCCGGCGGCGAAAAAAGCGCGCGAACGTCTCAGCCAGATTGATCCGGGTTTCATTCCGGCTAGCGCACTCGTGGCTCCCGTGGCGGTGGAACAACCAGACTCGCCTGTGCCCGCCCCGTCGAATCTCCCGCCGGGATTCCGTCCGAAAAGTTGAGCGGCTCAACACGGCCTTCAACTTTGCACGACACACCTTTTCCTTGGCATGCCCGCGCGCGCTCGTAACCATGCGCCCCGTCCGTTCAGCACATGCAAGCGCCGCCGCTCAAACTCGTCCTGCTCATGCCGGTCTTCGATGACTGGACGTGCGCGCGGCTGATGATTCAGAAACTGGACGCGGCGCTCGCCACTGTGCCCGTCACCGCGCGCGTGCTGTTGATTGACGATGGATCGCCCAATTTTCCCGACACACCGCTCATCGCCGAGCCTCTGCAATCATTGCGCGGCGTCGAGCGCCTGCGTCTGCGCCGCAATCTGGGACATCAGCGCGCCATCGCCATCGGACTCTCCTTCCTCACGGCGGAACGCGACTGCGACGCGGTGCTGGTGCTGGACGCCGACGGCGAAGACAGCCCGGAAGATGTGCCGCGTTTGATCCAAAAATTTCTGGAACTGAACGGCACGCACGTCGTCTTCGCCGAGCGTGCGCGGCGTTCGGAAAACTTCACCTTCCGCCTGGGCTACCAGTCCTACCGCGTGCTGCACCGGCTGCTGACCGGACTCGCGGTCAAGGTCGGCAACTTCAGCATCCTCGGGCGCGCGCATCTCGGCCCGCTCTCGGTGGCGTCTGATTTGTGGAATCACTACGCGGCCACCGTGTTCAAGGTCCGACTGCCCGTGGCCTTCCTGCCCACCGCGCGCGCGCCGCGCCTGGCGGGCCAATCGAAACTCAATTTTGTCAGCCTCGTCGTCCACGGCCTCAGCGCCATGTCGGTGTTTGCCGAGACGGTGGGCGTGCGGCTGATGCTCGGCATCGGCGCGCTCATGGCCCTGACTCTCGCGCTCGTTGTGGTGGTCACGGCCATCCGGCTCGGCACGCCGCTGGCCATTCCCGGCTGGGCGACATCCGCCGCAGGACTGCTGCTCATCCTCGCGCTGCAACTGTTCACGCTCGTCGTCGGCCTGACCTTCTCCGTGCTATTCAACCGCAACAACCTCACCTTTCTGCCGGTGCGCGATTACCGTTTTTTCATCGGCGACGTGACCAGCGATTATGACCGGGCCGGATGATTTCAATTACGTCGGCGACGAACTCGGTCTCTTCGCCCACGCCACGAACTGGAAAAATTATTGGAGCCGGAAACTCGCGCCCTTTCTCACCGGCGACGTGCTCGAAGTCGGCGCCGGTCTCGGCACGAACACCCTGCTCCTGCGTCCCCGCGCCTCGGGCCAATGGACATGCCTCGAGCCGGACCGGCAGTTGATCGCCACGCTGCAAGCCGCGCTCGCCGCACAGCAACTCACCGCCTCGTGCCGCGTGCTGACCGGCACGGTGGACGATCTGCCGCCCGGAGAATTGTTCGACACGATTCTCTACATTGACGTGCTCGAACACATCCCCGACGACGGCGCGGAACTCGCGCGCGCCGCGGAGCGACTGCGCCCCGGCGGACGCGTCATCGTGCTCTCGCCCGCGCACCAGTGGCTCTACTCGGAGTTCGACAAATCCATCGGCCACTGTCGCCGCTACTCGCGTCGCACCTTGCTGGCCGCGACGCCGGCCACGCTGCGCCCGGCAAAATGTTTCTACCTCGATTCGGTCGGGCTCTGCGCCTCGCTCGCCAACCGCCTGCTGCTGCGCCAGAGCCTGCCCACGCTGAAACAGATTTTGTTCTGGGACCGCGCGATCATTCCCATCTCGCGCGTGCTCGATCCCCTGCTCTGCGGCGCGCTTGGCAAAACCGTGATCGGCGTGTGGGAGCGGAAGGAACCTTGATTTTTTCTGCCCGTGAACACGGGCCAATCTCAACCACCAACCCCTCACGCTTCACACCCTCTCGCCATGAAAAACTCGAAGAATAAAACAAACCCACTTTCGCCGATGCAGGGGGCGAAGAATGTTTTCTCAACAAACGATTCCGCCCCCGCGCTTCGCCTTACTCGTCTGCTCACGCTGGGTCTGGTGCTGATTCTCTTTTTCTTCGCGCCGACGGTTCGGATTTTAGCGGCTGTGGTGACCGCGCCCGCCTTCGCCGACTTCGAGGGTGACGACTACGGCGCGTGGATAGTGGAAGGCACCGCATTCGGTGCGGCACCCGCGCGCGGCGCGCTGCCCGGCCAGATGGCGGTGGAAGGTTTTCAAGGCCGGGGCCTGGCGAACTCTTTCACCGGCGGCGACAACGCCACGGGGCGGCTCACGTCGCCGCCGTTCAAGATCGAGCGGAAGTTCATCACCTTCCTGATTGGCGGTGGCGGTTTTGCCAGCGAGACGTGCCTGAACTTGATCGTGGAGGGCAAAGTCGTTCGCACTGCCACGGGATCGAACGCGGTCTCCGGCGGCAGCGAACGGCTCGCGCCCGCCGCGTGGGAGGTCGCCGAGTTCGTGGGCCGTGAGGCCCGCCTCGTCATCGTGGATGAGCGCAAGGGCGGCTGGGGCCATATCAATGTTGATCAGATCGCGTTCGTTGCGGAGCGCGGCGAAACGCCGCTCGCCGCTGTGCCCGCGCCGCCGCCGCAGGAGCGGACGCAGACGCTGCGCGTCGAGTCGGATTTTCTCCAACTGCCGCTGGTGCGGCGTGCGGATCAAAATCGCGCGGGTTTGGAGAAGTTCACCCTCGAGGCCAACGGCCAGGTTTTGCGCGTGATGCACATCGAGCTCGCCGCGCCGGACGCGAAGCCCGACTGGGTCTATTCCTACGACGTGCGTGAGTTTCGCGGTCGCGACGTGACCTTGCGCTACAAGTCGCGCGACGCCGGCGCGCTGGAGCGACTGACGTTGAGCAATCAGGAGATCGTTGATCCGCAAGCTTACGCAGGGCCGCATCGTCCGCGCTTTCACTTCAGCCCGCGCCTCGGCTGGATGAACGACATCAACGGCAGCTACTACGCCGACGGGCTGTATCATCTTTTTTACCAGGCCAACCCTTTGAACCTGGGCAGCGGCGCGGGCTTCGACATGCACTGGGGCCACTCGGTGAGCCGGGACCTGCTGCACTGGGAGGAGTGGCCCGTGGCGCTGTTCCCCGACGGCGCGGGGCAATGCTATTCGGGGACCACGGTCGTGACGCCGGGCGCGGTGCCGGGACTCACGACGCAGGCCGCGCCGGTGATTTTCTACGCCGCGACCGCACCCTTCTCGCAGCACCTGGCCACCACGCCCGACGGCGGGCGCACCTGGCGACGCTTCGCGGGGAATCCCGTCGTGAAAAACATCGGCGACGGCGACCGCGATCCGAAGGTCGTGTGGCACGAGGCCTCGCAGCATTACGTGATGGTGCTCTATGTCGGCGGACCGGACACCTATCGCCTCCTGCGCTCGAAAGATCTGGTGAACTGGGAACCCACGCAAAGCCTTCCCGGCTGGTTCGAGTGCCCGGAATTTTTCCCCGTGAAATCCACCGTGACCGGCGAGGAACTGTGGCTGCTCTACGGCTGCCACCGCACGGCCCCGGGTGCGCCGAAACCATTCAACTCGAACTCGTGCTATCAGTTGGGCCGCTTCGACGGAAAGACCTTCACCCCCGTCGGCGAGATCAAGAATGCGCATGAAGGACCGAACTTCTACGGCGCGCTCGTCTTCAACCACGCGCCGCAGGGCCGCCAGATCATGATGGGCTGGACGCGCGGCACCGCGCGGCCGCCGGGCGAGCCGTTCAACCAGTTCGCCAGCGTCCCGCTGGAACTCACGCTCCAGAAAAAGAACCGCGAGGACACGCTCTGCTTCGAGCCGGTGCGTGAACTCAGCGCCCTGCGCGGCACGCCGCTGCTCGCGCTTAAGAACATCTCGGCCGCCGACGCGCAGGCAAAACTCGCCGCGCTGCAAAAGGACGCGCCGCTCGATGCCGTGGTGCGCTTCCGCTCCGGGGCGAAGGTGAGCTTCCGCCTGCGCGGCACCCGGTTCACGTACGACGCCTCGGCCAGGACGGTGCAGCTCGGCCGGCAGACCAAGGTCATTCACCCCGAGGCCACCGTGGACGCGCGCTTCCTCGTGGACCGCGGCCTCATCGAAAGTTTCTGGAACGGCGGCGAAGCGTCCTACTGTGCCGGCTCGCTGCACACCGCCGACGGCCCCGCCCTCGCCATCGAGGGCGACGCCCAGTTTGAAGAACTGATCGTGTACCCGCTGGCCAACATCTGGAAGTAAGCGCATGAGGAGGGACGTTCGACCAGGAAGACGTTGAGCATCTCATGAGAACATGGCCATGACCTCGCCAGCATTCCGCATCATCGGCCTTGGGGAAGTGCTGTGGGATTTGCTGCCCGCCGGGCCGCAACTCGGCGGTGCGCCGGCGAACTTCGCCTGTCACGCGCGGGCGCTCGGCGCGCAGGCCGGCGTGATCACGCGTGTCGGACGCGACGCCCTGGGCCGCGACCTCCAGCACCGTCTCGTCGAAATGCAGCTACCCGCCGAACTGGTGCAAGTGGACGACTCCGCCCCCACCGGCACCGTCACGGTGGCACTGTCCGGCGAAGGCGTTCCGCACTACACGATTCACGAGGCGGTGGCGTGGGATCGTCTGCAACTGACCGAGGCCGCGCGGCAAACGGCGCGCGCCGCCGACGCGATCTGTTTCGGCAGCCTCGCCCAGCGCGCCGAACCTTCGCGCGCCACGATTCAAGAACTCCTGCGCCTGACGCCGCCCGACGCGCTCCGCATCTTCGACATCAATTTGCGACAACACTTCCACTCGCGCGAAGTGCTGGAGACCTCCTTGCAGCTCGCCAACGTGCTCAAGTTGAACGACACCGAACTGCCCGTGCTCGCCGCGCTCTTCGATCTGTCCGGCGACGTGCAGGAGCAACTGTCCGCCCTCGCCCGCCGCTTCGATCTGCGCGTTGTGGCGCTGACCCTGGGCGCGCAAGGCAGCCTGCTTCATCAAGACGGCCGCTGGTCGCACGCCACGCCGCGCCCCGTCCCGGTGCGCGACACCGTGGGCGCCGGCGATTCCTTCACCGCCGCCCTCACCGTGGGCCTGCTCCAAAAAATGCCCCTGAAAGAAATCAATGTCGCCGCCAACGAAGTCGCTCGCCACGTCTGCTCCTGCGCCGGGGCCACGCCGCCCTTGCCCGAATCCGTGCGCCAGTTGTTCGCCCCCCACGGCTGACGTGCCGCGAGAATTTCTTCCGCCGTAATTCAGGCTGGCAAAATTCCCGCGTCCACGAATCATGCGGCCCATGAAAGCCTTCTCAATTCTTGGCGCGCTCCTCGCCGCCATCTGCGTTCACGCCGCCGAACTCAACCAGCTCACCGCTGAGGAAAAAGCCGCCGGATGGAAACTCCTTTTCAACGGCAAATCGCTGGACGGCTGGCGGCAATACGGCAAGCAGACGCCGCCCGGCGAGGGCTGGAAAGTCGAGGACGGCCTGCTCCACAAACTCGCCAAGGTGCGCGGCGGCGACATCATCACCACGAACACGTTCGAGGACTTCGAGTTTTTTTGGGAATGGCGCATCGCGGCGGCGGGCAACAACGGCGTGAAATATCTCGTCACGGAAAAGCGCCCCGGCGCCCCCGGCCACGAGTATCAGATGATTGACGACACCGGCCATCCTGACGGCAAGCTCGGTCCGAAACGTCAGACCGCATCCTTTTACGACGTGCTGCCGCCGATGGAGAACAAGCCGCTCAAACCGGTGGGCGAATGGAATTCCTCGCGCGTGCTCATCAAGGGCAATCACGTCGAGCACTGGCTGAACGGCTCGAAGGTGCTGGCCTACGAACTCGGCAGCGACGAAGTGAAGCAAGGCGTGGCCGCGAGCAAATTCAAAACCGCCGCGAAGTTCGGCGAGAAAATTTCCGGCCACCTCATGCTCACCGACCATCAGGACGAGACCTGGTTTCGGAACGTGATGATCCGGGAGTTGAAGTAACGCCGGCTTTCATTTCCCCTTGGACAACGAGGCTGAAAGCCTCGCCACCTGCCGACAAGAGTGTCGGCGCTACGGCGCTACGTAACGCCGGCTTTCCAGCCGGCAGGTTCCGAGGCTTTTAGCCTCGTGTTCCTCCCGGTCGACGTTACGTCTACTTGTCATCCGGCCCGGCGCGGGGGCAACTCCTGTGCAATACAGTCAGAAAATCCCAACGCGCGGCGGGGCTGTCACATGCTGATTTGCTAAGGAACGCAAAGTAATTGCGGGCGAATGAAGGCATCGCTCTTTGCGTGGGGGGATAATTTTTCAGCCCTTCACACTGAACAGCGCCTCGGCGAACTGCTTGGCGTTGAACGGCTGCAAGTCATCCGCCTGCTCGCCCACGCCGATGAATTTGATCGGGATGCCCAGCTCCTTCTGAATGGCCACGACCATGCCGCCTTTGCTCGTGCCGTCGAGCTTGGTCACGACCAGTCCGGTGAGCTTGACTGCCTTGTGAAATTCACGCGCCTGGTTGAGCGCGTTCATGCCGGTCGTGGCGTCGAGCACGAGCAGCGTCTCGTGCGGTGCGCCGGGAAATTTCTTGTCCATCACGCGATGCACCTTCTGAAGTTCCTGCATCAAGTTGTGCTTCGTGTGCAGTCGCCCGGCGGTGTCGATGAAGAGGTAATCCGCGTGGCGCGCCTGCGCGGCCACGATGGCGTCGTGCGCGATGGCGGCGGGGTCGGCACCGTGCGCGCCCGCGATCACCGGCACGTTGAGCCGCGTGCCCCAGATTTTGATCTGCTCGACGGCGGCGGCGCGAAACGTATCGCACGCCGCGAGCACCGAGGTTTGTCCGCGCTGCTGGATGAGATGCGCGAGCTTCGCGCTGGTCGTGGTCTTGCCCGTCCCGTTCACGCCGATCATCGAGACGACCGTCAGGCCGGTGAGCTTCTTCAACTCGGCGTCGTTCGCCGACAGGCTCTGCTCTACTTCGCGCGCGGCGATTTCGAGGAAGTCCAGACCCGCCTTGCCCTGCGACTCGAAGGCCTTCTTCGCCGCCGTGAGAATCTGCTGCGTCATGGCCACCCCGAGGTCAGCACCGAGCAGCGCGGCTTCCAGTTCTTCCAGCGACTCCGCCGTGAGCTTCGGCGAACGCGTGACGATGCGTTTGATTTCCGACGTGAGCCTGTCGTGCGTTTTCGACAGGCCCTCTTTGATTTTCTTGAAGAGTCCGAGCATGGGGAGAGATCAGTTGGCGGAGGACGAGACGGAATCGGCGCGCGGAGCCTGCCACTTTTTCACGGACTCCTTCATCCGCTCGACGTGCTGGTAGGGCAGCTTGATGCCGCCGATGAGCGGACGGCCCTTGCTCAGGCCGTGGCAGTCGGAGCCGCCGGTCACGAGCAAGTTCAGTTGCTCCGCCATTTTTTCATAATGCGCGGCCTGCGTCCACGGATGTTTGGTGTGATAGCACTCCAAGCCATCCATGCCGCACGCGGCGAGCGTGGGGATCAATTCATCGCAATGGTTCAGACCCGGATGCGCCATGACCGCGAGACCGCCGGCACCGTGCACCAGGTCGATGGCCTCGGTGGCGGACATCTTGAACTTGGGCACCCAGGCGGGGCGGCCATTTTTCAGGAAGCGCTCGAAGGCTTCATCCAGCGAACGGCACAAGCCCGACTTCACCAGCGCGCGCGCGACATGCGGACGCCCCGGCGCGCGGCAGTTCGCGACTTCAAAAACTGTTTCCTCCTGGAGCGGCACGCCGAGCTTCTGAATGGCCGCGACCATTTCGCGAATGCGGCTCTGCCGCACCTCCTGGAATTTCGCCAGCTCCACGAGCAGCTTCGCGTCGGTGGTGTTGATGAAGTAGGCGAGCATGTGCAGTTCCTGCCCGTCGAGTTCCGCCGTGAGTTCCGTGGCGGGGATGAACTCGATGCCATGCGACACGCACGCCGCCGCCATGCGCTCGCAACCTTCGACCGTGTCATGGTCGCTCAGGGCCAGCGCGCGAAATTTCAGCCGCGCGCCATGCCCCGCCAGCTCTTCGGGCGTGTAGGTGCCGTCGGAAAAATTCGTGTGGAGATGGAGATCGGCGAACATGGGCTAGCAATGACGAATGGCGAATGACGAAGGGCGAACCCCGAAATGCCGGATGAATTCTGCCTTCACTTCACGTCTCCTCTCGCGGGGCGCATCAGATCGCCCTTCACCTTGTCGAGGATGCCGTTCACGAACTTGCCGCTGTCTTCGGTGGAGAACTTTTTCGCGATGTCCACCGCCTCATTGATGCTGACCACCGGCGGGATGTCGTCGCGGTGCAGCATTTCAAAAATGGCGAGCCGCATGATGTTGCGGTCCACGGCGGCGATGCGGGGCAAGTCCCAGTTCTTCGCGTGCTTCTTGATGATTTCATCAAGCGCGTCGCGATGCGCCAACGTGCCGCGAATGAGCGGGTCGGCGAAGAGCCGCGTGGCCGCGTCTTCGGTGGTCGGCGGCGGCAGCTCCACCTTTTCACCCCAGTGGGCCTTGCCGGTTTTTTCATCCACCAACGCGGCCATGCGTTGCGAGTTCCAGAAATGTTCGAGGGCCGCGTCGAGATTCTCGGGCGGATTCAAATCATGCTGGAACAGGAACTGGACGGCGCGTTCGCGCGCCTCGCGTCTCTTGCCCTTCATCACGGCGAGGATGCCGGAGAACCAAGTGGTGACAAAGAACTTTGTCGGGTTGCATCCAAAGGACCTGTTGCCCAAATGATATTGGAGCGCGGACCGCCGAGTCCGCGCGATCCTAGCCCGGCAAACCTTGGCCGTTTCGACAGCACTTGGAACACGCGG
>JAYVNY010000212.1:0-9215 GCA_043758205.1 Akkermansia sp. | reverse complement strand
CTCGTAAGAGCGCCGCCAAGCAGAGGAATTATGGCGGCGCTCTTACGAGACGCCGCTACGGGGACGTGGGTCACATCCCCGGCAGGTTCAGGCCCTGCGTGATCTTGCCCATCTCGCCGTTGGAAATTTCCTTGGCCTGTTCGAGCGCCTGGTTCACGGCGCTCACGAGCATGTCCTCGAGCAACTGCGCGTCGGCGGGATTCACGGCGGCGGGATCGATCTTGATCGTGGCGACGGTGCCGTCGCACCTCGCGATCACTTTCACCGCGCCGCCGCCACTGGTGGCCTCGACGGTGCGGGCGGCCAGCGCCGACTGGGTTTGTTCCATCTGCTGCTGCATTTTTGCAGCCTGTTTCATCAGTTTTCCAATGCTCGACATGGCGGTGAGTTACAAGTTGAAGGTTGAAGGTTGAAAGCTAAATAGCGTCAGCCGCGCACTTCGACGATCCGGCCTTTGAATATTTCCAGCGCCTTTTTGATCAGTGGATCGTTTTTGAATTCCGCGTGATCGAGTTGCAGGGGCTTCGGCGCGGGCGCGGGCGCGGCGGGTTTCGCCGGTGCTGCGACCGTCGGCGTGAGCGTGGGTAAGGACGCGGTGAGCGGGACAAGTGGAGGTTCAGGCTCGGCGACGACCGGCGCGGGCGCGGCGAAATCCTGCGGGCGCGTGTCCTTCACGATTTTCACCTGCGCACCGGGCAGGCCGAGTTCCGAAAGTTTGGTCGCGATGAGCGCGTGGTTCTTGGCGTTGTCCACCATGCCGATGTGGTCGGCGAATTCGGGATCGAAGCCGATGGTGAAAACATTTTTCACGAAGGACATCGGATGCGCCTCGATGAAATAGCTGCGCGCGAACGGACTGACCCGGCCAATCGCCTCGATCAAATTCGGCCACAACGCAGCGAGGTCCAGGCCGCCCGCCGTCGTGCCCCCGGCATCCTGCCGGGCCGGGGCGTGAGTTGGAACCGCAGCCACTGGTGCCGGACGAACCGGCACAGGCGAAGCAAAAGCAGCGGGCCGCGGAGCCGGAGCCGCCGCTGCCACAGGCGCGCGGGCGGGAACGGAAGGTGCGGAAGGCGAAGCTGATCCCGCATCCCCGCGCAACTCATTCAACCGCTTCAACACCGCATCAATGCTCACCGCGTTGCGCGCCTCAATGGCTTTGATGAGCGAGATTTCGATGAAAATTTTCTTCGATGCTGCATCACGCAAGTTGCTCTCGGTCTGCGTGAGCGTCTCCATCACGCGCGTCAATCCCTCGGTGCTGACCAGCGCGGCCTGCGCGCCGAGCGTGGCGGCTTCGGCCTCGGAAACTTCCAACAGCCGCGTGTCACCTTTGGAGATTTGGAAGACGAGCAGGTTGCGGAGGTGTTGCAGCAAATCGCCGAGGAACTTGCCCAAGTCCTTGCCGTGACGGGCGAGTTCGTTCAATTCGCCGAGCACCAGTGGCACATCGCCTTTCAACAAACCTTCCGTGAGCGAGAGCAGTTGCGACTGCGAAGTAAGGCCGAACATCGAGAGCACGTCCGGCTCGACAATGGCGTTCCCGCAAAAACTGATGAGCTGATCGAGCGCACTTTCGCCGTCGCGCATTCCGCCGTCCGCGCCGCGCGCGATGGCGTGCAGCGCCGGTTCATCAATGGTCACGCCCTCCTTGCCCGCGATCATCCGCAGGTGATCCACCATCAGCTTGATGGGAATGCGGCGCAGATCGAACCGCTGGCAGCGCGAGAGAATCGTGGGCAAAACCTTCTCCGGCTCCGTCGTGGCGAACATGAACTTCACATGCGCCGGCGGCTCTTCGAGCGTCTTGAGGAGCGCGTTGAACGCCTCCTTCGTGAGCATGTGAACTTCGTCAATGATGTAGATTTTGAACTTCGAGGAGGCCGGCGCGTATTTGACCGTCTCGCGCAGTTCGCGGATTTCCTCGATGCCACGATTGCTCGCGCCGTCAATTTCCAACACGTCAAGCGAGCGACCCTCGGCGATCTCAATACCCTTCGGATCGTCCTCGGGGAAATCCACCTTCGGCCCGTTGGTGGCGTTCAGGCACTTGGCGAAGATGCGCGCGACCGTCGTCTTGCCCGTGCCGCGCGGGCCGCAGAACAAGTAGGCGTGCGCGATGCGGCCCGTCTCGATGGCGTGGCGGAGCGTCTGTGTGACGTGCTCCTGGCCGACGACATCGGCGAACCGCTGCGGGCGGTACTTGCGCGCGATGACTTGATAGGAGGCGGACATTCCGGGTTTCAGTTTTTGGTTTTCTTCAGCACGACGAACGGCGGGAGCGTCGTTTGAAAATTCTGAATCGTAAATCCTAAATCTTGGAGGAGCGAAGATGCCAGGGTGACCACGGCGGATGCCGAG
The DNA here is from genome assembly GCA_043758205.1 of Akkermansia sp. Taxonomy (GTDB): domain Bacteria; phylum Verrucomicrobiota; class Verrucomicrobiia; order Limisphaerales; family SIBH01; genus JANNGC01. Next base: position 6,854 of record JAYVNY010000212.1, on the reverse strand, counting down.
CAAACTACCGTTGCTACCTTCCGGTCCTGGCGGGATTCGTAAGTCTGCATTCCATGGGCCCTGGCGGGCGTAATGAAACGGAGCGCTTCCGTGGTGGCAAGATTTGTTTCCCGAAAGCTCGCAACTGTAGCTTGCACGAACGGCCCGCGCGTGATTGCCTTGCGCGTCCCTCGCAGCACGATCACTGCTTCCCGGGTGGCTTACTCACAAACGCAACGATGTTCGGTCGCAAAGAAAAAAAACACGGGCTGTATTATCTCCTGCCCGGCATGACCCGCGCCAACCGCCAGAAGCGGAAAGTGTTATTCTGGTACTCGGTGGTGATTGGCGTCCTGGTCTCGGCGGCGGCGGCGGTGATCATTTATTTTGTGAATCTCGGGCCGAGGCCGTGAGCGCGTCCCCCGTCCTGAGCCTGGTCGGGCACTGTCTTCCTTCGGAACACCGTCTGTCTCAAGTGTCCCGTCCACTCTGCTGAACCGCCGGTTTTCCCCACTGTTCACGGGGGTTGGCCCGGAATTCATCATGGCGTGTCCAATGGCACCCCCGCTGCTAAATCGCGACAGCTATGATCATCCGAAGCAAAACTCTCTGCGCGTTCGGCGTGCTGCTCGCCAGCGTGTGGCTGGCCGGCGCGGCACCCGCCAATTCCCTGCGCTATCTCGTGGAGGAAGATTTCACCGCCGCCGGTCCCGACGCCGACGCGCGCGGCCACGCGCAGGTGCTCGTGAAACAGAAAGGGGCCGGCCACATTCAGAGGCTGCGCGTGACCCTGGCGAATCTGGATCCCGGCACACCTTACCAACTGCTCGCCACCACCGGCGACGACACCAATTTTTTCGCCGTGGCGGATTTCACGACCACCGCTGCCGGCCGCGCCACGGTCATGCAGCAGCGCGTGCAGACGAAGGACAGGATTCGCCGCACCGCGCCGAAGCGCGTGCTCGCCGAACCGCTCCCCCCGCTCACGGAAGTCCGCACGCTCGCCGTCGCGAACACGAATGGCGAAGTGGTGCTCACCGTTGACCTCCACGCCGCGCCGGCCTTGCAGTTTGAACTCACCAGCGTTTTTCAAAGCACGGGCGTGGACGCCGCCGCCGTCGGCTGCCTCGTGGTCGCGGTGCAAAAGGGCGGCGTGCAGTTCCGCCTGTTCGCGGCCGGACAAAGCCCGCAATTGAAATTTCACGTCAATGACAGTCTGGTCGGCACCTACGCCGCCGACTTCGCCGGGCGCATCAATGTCGGGTTCCTGCCTTACGCCGCGCCCTCGCCGCTCGCCTTCCGCACCATGAGCGTGCGGAACACCGACAACGACCTCCTGCTCGAAAGCACCGTGCCTTGAATTTCTCGCGTTAACTTTAAGTGCCACTGACTGCGGCCCGCCGGTGTTGCTCCGGCGGGCCGTTTTGTTTTCCCACGGCTACAGGGCAGTAGAGTGTGATTATTTGGCTTCGGGCAATGGGGTGACACGGCAGAAAGCGGAATGGAGCGCGGGCTTTAGCCCGCTTGACCGTGAATAAGCCCAGCGGGCCAGATTGTTTCAAGCTCTCGGGATGGTGAACAATGAAGCGGCCTCAAGGCCGCGCTCCGTCACCGTATTGCGTGGGCCTCAATAATCACACCCAGGGCAGTATCATCCCTTGCCGCTGCCGCACCATTTTCCTAGCCTCGATTTCATGGCTAAAATCCTCATCGTTGATGACGAGATCACGATGATCCAAATCATCTCGGAGCTGCTGCGCGCCGAGGGACACGAGGTGTATTCCGCCAGCAACCTCGAGGCGGCGTGCGCGCTGCTCGAAACACAGAAGCCCGAGCTGCTCATCACCGACTTGTATCTGGAGAAGGCGCGGCCCGTCGGTCTCACGCTGCTCGCCAAGGCCACTGCACTCCATCCGCCGCCCGTGGTCGTCGTCATCACCGGTTTCGCCACCGTCGAGACGGCGGTCGAGGCGATGCGGAAGGGGGCGTTCGACTACTTGCAGAAGCCGTTCAAGCTCGACGAGTTCAAACTGTGCATCCAGCGCGCGCTGAACTACAACCAGGCCATCTCCGAAAACGTCTATCTCCGCAAGCAGCTCAAGCACAAATTCCAGTTCGACCAGATCGTCGGTCTCTCGCCGAAGATGCAGGAGGTCTTCAAAATGGTGGAGCGCGTTGCGGACACGGACAGCACGATCCTCATCCTCGGCGAGAGCGGCACGGGCAAGGAACTCGTCGCCCGCGCGCTACACTTCAACAGCCGCCGCCAGTTCGCGCCGTTCATCCCAATCAATTGCGCCGCGCTGCCCGAGAATCTTCTGGAGTCAGAACTGTTCGGTCATTGCCGGGGTGCCTTCACCGGCGCGTTGAATGATAAGAAGGGGCTGTTCGAGGAGGCCGACGGCGGCACGCTTTTCCTCGACGAGATCGGCTCCATGCCGCCGCAGCTGCAAAGCCGCCTGCTCCGCGTGTTGCAAGACCGTGAAGTCCGACGCGTGGGCGAGAACACCCCCATCCATGTGAACGTCCGCGTGCTGGCCGCGACCAACGAACCGCTGGAAAAGAAAATCAAGGACGGCACCTTCCGCGAGGATTTGTATTACCGGCTGAACGTCATCCCCATCCAACTGCCACCGCTCCGCGAACGGCGCGATGACGTGCCGCTGCTGGTCGCACGTTTCCTGCGCGACCGCGTTCACGCGCGCACGGGGCTGGCCTTTCACGTCACGCGTCAGGCGATGCAGGCGCTCGCGGCCCACGACTGGCCGGGCAACGTGCGCGAACTGGAAAACGCCATCGAGCGTTCCTGCGCGCTCTCCGACACCGAGGTGATCAAAGTGGACAGCCTGCCTCCAACAGTCGTGGCGGCGGGCCGCGCGCAGCCGCCGGATCAGAACATGACCGACACCAAATTTTTTGATCTGCCCGAGCCGGAACCTTCTCCGAAGAACGGGAGGACGGCAGCGACCAATCCCGCCGCGCCGTTGGTGAACCTGAAATCGTTCATGCGCGATCAGGAGTTGGCCTACATCAACCGCGCGCTCGCGCAGGCCGGCGGAGACAAGGAGAAAGCCGCGCAGGCGCTCGGCGTCAGCCTGGCCACGCTCTACCGCCGGCTGGCGGAAGAGTGAACACGAAACGCCGGACCGAGCGGCCCGGCATCACTCGCCTTCCACGCGCTCGATGCGCGCGCCGAGGTTCTTCAGCTTCGTGTCGATTTTCTCGTAGCCGCGATCCAAATGGTAAATGCGGTTCACCTGCGTGGAACCTTTCGCGGTCATACCGCAGATGACCAACGCCGCCGACGCGCGCAAATCGCTCGCCATGACCGGCGCGCCGCTGAGCGGACGTCCGCCCTTCACGATGGCGCTCGGGCCTTCGATGGAAATGTCCGCACCGAGCCGCGCCATCTCGGGCACGTGCATGAAGCGCGATTCAAAAATGCGTTCGGTGATGATGCTGATGCCCGGCGTGAGCGCCATGAGCGCCATCATCTGCGCCTGCACGTCGGTCGGGAAACCGGAATACGGCAGCGTGGTGATGTCCACGGGCTTCAAGCGGCTGCCGCGTTTCACGAGCAGGTTCGGGCCGGAGCGTTCAATCTTCACGCCCGCTTCGCGCAATTTGTCGAGCACCGCGTGCAGATGATCCGCGCGCGCGCCTTTGATCAACACTTCGCCGTTCGTCGCCGCCGCCGCGATAATGAACGTCGCGGCCTCGATGCGGTCGGGAATCACTTCATGCTCCGCGCCGTGCAATTCCTTCACGCCGGTAATCGTGACGGTGGGGCTGCCCGCGCCGGTGATTTTTGCGCCCATCGCGATGAGGAAATTCGCCAGGTCAATCACCTCCGGCTCGCAGGCCGCGCTCTCGATGATGGTCACGCCCTCAGCCAGCGAGGCGGCCATCATCACGTTCGCGGTGCCGAGCACCGTGGGACCGGAGCGACCGCCGAGAAAGGTTTCCGTGCCGATCAAGCGCGGCGCTTTGGCGATGACGTAGCCCTTGTCTATGATGATCTTGGTGCCGAGATCGCGCATCCCCTTCAGGTGCAAATCAATGGGGCGCGTTCCGATGACGCAGCCGCCGGGCAGCGAAACTTGCGCCTTCCGCAGCCGCCCGAGCAGCGGGCCCAGGATGCAGATCGAGCCGCGCATCTTGCGGATGAGTTCGTAGTCGCCGTGCGCCTTGAGCTTCGCGGCCTGCACGGTCACGGTGTTGCCATCAATCTTCACCGTCGCGCCGAGCGAGGCGAGGATCTTGCCCATGAACCCGACGTCGCTCAGGTCGGGCACGTTGCGGATCACGCACTTGTCCTTCGTGAGCAGCGTGGCCGCGAGGATGGGGAGCACGGCGTTTTTCGCGCCGCTGATTTGAACTTCGCCGTGCAACGGCACGCCGCCTTTGATGAGCAAACTTTCCATGAAAACAATTTTAGAAACCCGCGTTCTGACGACGATTCATTCGCCGCGCCGCGCGATTAGAATTCTTGGCCGCGAACTGTAGTCAGCGACGATCCCCTCGACAATCCACTTCTCGTCAAAAAACAATTTCTCCAGTGCCGTCTCCTGGCCGTCGCCAAATTCGAGCATCAGTTTGCCATGCGGTTTCAGGAACGCGCCGGCCTCCGCCGCGAGCCTACGGTAGAAATCCAGCCCGTCCGCGCCGCCGTCGAGCGCCAGCCGTGGATCGAAATCGCGCACTTCGGGCGAGAGCGTGGCGATTTCCTCGGCGGCGATGTAGGGCGGGTTGCTGACGATGAGATCGAACTTCAACTCCGCTGGCAAAGCCGCGAACGCATCGCCCTCGTGGAAAGTGATTCGATCAGAAACTTGATTCACCGCCGCGTTCTCCCGCGCCAGCGCCAGTGCCTCCGGCGAAATATCCACCGCGTGAACCGCCACACCCGCCACGTTCTTCGCGATGGCGATGGCGAGGCAGCCGGTGCCAGTGCCGAGGTCGAGGACGGTGGAGAGTGGAGAGTTGAGAGTTGAGAGAAACTGCCACGCCCGTTCCGCGAGCAACTCCGTCTCCGGTCTCGGTATCAGTGCCGCGCGTGTGCATTTCATCTCCAGCCCGCAAAACGACGTGCCGCCCGTGATGTGCTGCAACGGCTCCCGCGCCGCACGCCGCCTCACCAGCTCGCGCACCCTGTTCAACTCCGCCTCGTTCAGCACGCGCTCGAAGTTCAGGTAGAGCTTCAGTCGCGGCATGTTCAGCGCGTGCGCGAGCAACAATTCAATGTTCAAGCGCGGCGACTCCACGCCTTTCTTCTCAAGGAATTCGCTGCTGCGCCGGATGATTTCCAGGACGGTCACTGCGAGAAGGGAACGGCAGGCCCGGAGGAGTGGCAAGCGTTCCTTTGGTGCCCCCGGCGTCCCGCCGGGTGGAGGCTTTCGACTTCCCAACGTCACTCGGCTCGACGAGCAGCCACAAAACTTCTCGCGCCACTTCCCGGCGGGACGCCGGGGGCACCGGGGCACGGTCGCCGCCATTTCTCAATTTGTATTCCCTCCTCCCGCTCCCTAACGTCCGCGCCGGTGCATCCCATCGCGTTCAAAATCGGCTCCTGGCCCGTCCACTGGTACGGCGTGTTCGTGGCCCTCGGTTTTCTCGCCGGTCTCTGGACGGCGGGCCGCCGTGCGCCGCGCACGGGCCTCACGTCTGAGCAAGTCGGCGACGCGGGACCGTGGCTGATTCTCGGCACGGTGCTCGGCGCACGCTCGCTCTACGTCGGCAGTTATTGGAATGAAAAATTCGCCGGACACCCGTGGTGGGAAATGTTCATGGTCCAGAACGGCGGGTTGGTCTTTTACGGCGGCCTCATCGGCGCGGCGCTGGCGACGATTTTCTACTGCCGCTTCCGCAAAATTGAATTGTGGAAACTCGCCGATGTCCTCGCGCCCAGCATCGCGCTCGGCTACGTCTTCGGGCGGCTCGGCTGTCTGATGAACGGCTGCTGCTATGGCAGCCAGTGCGCGCGGCCCTGGGCCATCACCTATCCGCGCGGTGCGCACGACACGTTTCCGGTGGACGCCGAGCGTGGACTGCCCGTGCATCCCACGCAGATTTACGATTCGCTCCTGAGCCTGGCGCTCTATTTGTTTTTGGCGTGGCTCTACCGGCGCAAGAAGTTCGACGGCCAGGTCTTCGCCGCGTATCTCATCTGCTATGCGTTCACCCGCTCGTTTGTGGAATACTTTCGCGGCGACTACACGGCGGCACATTTGAGCGCAGGATTGTTCACCCCGGCCCAGATGATCAGCGTGGGGATTTTGATGGCGGGGGTGGCTATGATGGCGGGGTTGTGGAAAGCAAATTCCAAAACCCAAATCCCGAATTCCAAATAAGCTCCAAACACCAAGCTCCAAGCTCCGGAAAAGCTCCAAGTTCCAATCATCAAACGGGCGCGCGGCGGATTTGGAGCTTGGTGTTTGATGTTTCTCTGGAGCTTGGAGCTTGGAGTTTGAAGTTTTTCTTCCGGCGCACTTCACCAAGCTGATGTCTCCGCGCCCCTCCATCTTCCTCGTCGGTCCCACCGCCTCCGGCAAATCCGCCGTCGCCCTGGCGCTCGCGGAAAAACTGGGCGGCGAAATCATCTCCGTGGATTCGATGCAGGTTTATCGCGGCCTCGACCTCGGCACGGCCAAACCCGGCGCGGACGAACGCGCGCGCGTGCCGCATCACCTGATTGATATCGTGAAACTCACCGCGCCGTTTGACGCCGCGAAGTTCGTCGAGCACGCGCGGCGGGCGGAGCAAGAAATCCAGGGGCGCGGGCGCATCCCCATTTTCTGCGGCGGCACCGGCCTCTACTTGAAGGCGTACCTCGAAGGCCTCGGCGAGGCCCCGCCCTCCGATGCCGCCGTGCGTCA
>JAYVNY010000211.1:0-6740 GCA_043758205.1 Akkermansia sp. | reverse complement strand
TGAGGCCATCGTGTGTTCCGCCGCCGAACCCGGCGACGAAGGGCGCGGACTCTACGGGATGAGAGGAAAACTCCAAATCCCAAATCCCAAACATCAAATGGGCACCACGCACGCTGCTCGCGCCCATTCTCCGCATGAAAACATTTCCGCCCGCTTCCCTGGCCGCTGTTTGACAGCCCCGGCTCGCCGCCTACGATTTCGGTGGCATGAGCAAAACGATCATCAAGCGCTGAACCTGTCGAACCTTCACCCATGAAAAATTTAACGCCGGTGCCGGACGAAAATTTTTTGCGCGTGGCCATCAGGCTCGCGCACCAACATTGCCAGGATGGCGCGGGCGGGCCGTTTGGTGCCGTGGTGGTGCGCGACGGGAAAATTGTCGGGCGCGGCTGGAACAAAGTTTCCTCGACCAACGACCCGACGGCGCACGCCGAGGTGGTGGCGTTGCGCGCGGCGGGCAAGGCGCTCGGGAAATTTCATCTGCACGGCTGCGTGCTCTACACGAGTTGCGAGCCTTGCCCGATGTGTCTGGCGGCGGCGTATTGGGCACATGTGGACCGCATCGTGTACGCCGCGACGCGCAAAGATGCGGCGAACATCGGGTTCGATGACGCGTTTCTGTATCGCGAGTTCCGCCGCGACGTGAAGAAACGGCGCGTGCCGCTGGAGCAGAAGCTGCGCGCGGAATCGCAGTGCGTGATGCGCGCATGGTTCGAGCTGCCAGGGCGGGTGCAATACTGAAAGCGGCCGGGGAGAATCCCATTGCCGGCTGGATTCATTCAGAGGTAGTCACTTCCATACGCCATGATTCAACCTCTGCTGAAAGACGACGCTTTCCTTGCCGACGTGGTGGCCGCGCGGGAATTTCCTGACGCGCTGCACCTCTGGTGGCTCGGCCAGAGCGGCTTCCTCGTGCAGTGGCAGGGGCGGCATCTGCTGCTCGATCCCTACCTCTCCGATTCGCTCACGCACAAATACGCCGCCACCGACAAGCCGCACGTCCGCATGACCGCGCGCGTCATCGCGCCCGAGCGGCTAGACTTCATTGATGTCGTCACGTCGAGCCACAACCACACCGACCATCTGGACAAAGAGACGATCGTTCCATTGCTCACGAAAAATCCCACGCTCGAACTGGTCATGCCGGAAGCCAATCGCGCTTTCGTGTGCGACCGGCTTGGCCTCCCGCTGGAACAGCCGCGCGGTTTGATCGCGGGCGAGACGAAACGCTTCGGCGTGTTCAGCATCACCGGCCTCCCCGCCGCGCATCCCACGCTGGAGCAGGACGAATGGGGACGGCACAAATTTCTCGGCTACGTGGTCCGGTGCGGCGACTTCCGCATCTACCATTCCGGCGACACGCTGCATTACGACGGCATGGAAGCCCTGCTCGCGCCGCATCAAGTAGATGTCGCGCTGCTGCCCATCAACGGCGACCGCCCCGAGCGCCGTGTGGCGGGAAACTTGAACGGGCGCGAAACCGCGACGCTGGCCAAAAGCATCGGTGCTGGCGTGGTCATTCCGTGCCACTACGACCTGTTCGAGTTCAACACGGCGTCGCCAGAGGAATTCACCCGCACCGCGCAGGAGTTGGGGCAGCCCTATCAAGTGCTGCGCGCTGGCGAGCGGTGGACTTGGCCGAGATGAAATTTCAAAGGACATTGGTTGGTCACGATGCGAGGAGCGCTCGGATGCTTCACCCACATCACACCGTCCGTAACACTCGTGCCCACACCGCCGTCTGTTGCTGACAATGAAGACCCGTGTGCCGATGGCCGATGCTAGGAGCATGAAAGCCGTAAAAATTTTCTCCACACTGTGGTGCGCGCTCGCTCTGGTCTCCGCCACGCGCGCCGCCGAGTTGACCCGCGCGCAGAGCGACTTCTTCGAGAACAAGGTGCGGCCGGTGCTGGTCAACAGTTGCTACAAGTGCCACAGCACGCAGTCGGAGAAGTTGAAGGGCGGGCTGCTGCTCGACACGCGCGAGGGCTTGCTCAAAGGCGGTGAAACCGGCCCGGCGCTCGTGCCCGGCAATCCCGAAAAAAGTTTGCTCATCACCGCCGTCCGTTATGCGGACGAGAATTTGCAGATGCCCCCCAAGGAAAAACTTTCCGAGCAACAGATTGCCGACCTCGCGACGTGGATTCGCATGGGCGCTCCCGATCCGCGTCTCGCGACGGACGCGCAGAAAAATTGGAAGAACCCGGGCGAGAAACATTGGGCCTGGCAACCCGTGAAGAAGCCCGCCGTGCCGGTGGTGAAAGATCACGGCTGGAGCCAGACGCCGATTGATAACTTCATCGTCGCGAAGCTGGACGAGAAAGGGATGAAGCCCAACCCCATCGCCGATAAACCGACGCTCATTCGCCGCGCCTATTACGATCTCATCGGCCTGCCGCCCACGCCTGCGCAGGTGGATAAATTCGTGAACGACAAATCATCGAACGCCTTCGAGAAGGTGATTGATGAATTACTGGCCTCGCCGCACTACGGCGAGCGCTGGGGCCGCCACTGGCTCGACACCGCGCGTTACGCGGACACAAAGGGCGAAGTGAAACGCCAGCGCGAGGACGAGCGTTATCCCTTCGCGTGGACCTACCGCGACTACGTGATTCGCAGCCTTCAACGAGGACAAGCCTTACAACATTTTCGTCGCGGAACAGATCGCGGCAGACAAGCTCGCGACCAGTTCGCAGAACAAGAGCAACCTCGCTGCGCTCGGTTTCCTGACCATTGGCGAACGGTTTCAGGGGATGCGCCACGACATTATCAACGACCGCATTGACGTGGTGACGAAAGGTTTCCTCGGCCTGACCGTGACGTGTGCGCGCTGTCACGATCACAAGTTCGATCCGATTCCGACGAAGGATTACTACTCGCTGCACGGCATCTTCGCGAGCAGCGCGGAGCCGCAGATCGAGCCGGTCATTTCCCCGGTCGCGAACACGCCCGAGTATCGAGACTACTACGACAAGCGCATGGCCTTGCAGAAGGAGGAGGAGGCGTTGCGGACCAAATTCGTCGCCATGCGCGGCAAGCGAGACCCGATGGCGATCAAAGAACTGCAACGCGAGATGCGCCAGAACGCGACCAAGACCGCCACGCTCGAAATGACCCACGCCGCTGCGCCCGCGCGCGCGATGGTGCTGGAAGATGTCGCGCGCCCGAAGGACTCGCCGGTGTTCATTCGAGGCGAGGCGGAGAACAAAGGGCCGATGGTGCCGCGCCGCTCGCTGGAATTGCTGTCCGGATCGGTGCGCCCGGAATTCAAGAACGGCAGCGGACGACTCGAACTCGCCGGTGCCATCACCAGCAAAAACAATCCGCTCACGCCGCGCGTCATGGTCAATCGCGTCTGGCTGCATCATTTCGGCGAGGGCTTTGTGAATACGCCGGATGATTTCGGCACGATGTCCGAGCCGCCGAGTCATCCTGAGTTGCTCGATTATCTCGCGGGCAAATTCATCGAGGACGGCTGGAGCGTGAAGAAGTTGCACAAGCAGATCATGCTCTCCTCCGTGTATCAGCAGAGCAGTGCGAACAATCCGCGTTACGCGCAGGCCGACCCGCAAAACCGCCTGCTCTGGCGCGCGAACATCCGGCGCTTGGAGTACGAACCGCTGCGTGATTCACTGCTTGCCATCGGCGGCACGCTCGACGCGACGATGTATGGCCGCTCGGTGGATTTGAACAAGGAGCCGTATTCCACGCGCCGCAGCATCTACGGCTACACCGACCGGCAGAACCCGGCGGACGTGCAGGTGAATTTCGACGTCGCTAATCCTGACATGACCAACGGCAAGCGGCATCAGACGACGGTGCCGCAGCAGGCGTTGTTTTTCATGAACAGCCCGCTGGTGGTGGAGTCGGCGAAGAATCTGGTTTCGCGTTCGGATTTCTCCGCGCTCGCAAGTGATGAGGCGCGGATCAAACTTCTTTACCAGTCGCTTTACCAACGCGCGCCGAGTGCGGAGGAAGTGGCGCTGGGTCTGGATTTCCTTTCGCAAGAGCCGTCGAAGGATCGCGTGGTGTCAACCGCCGCCAGTGCGCCGGCGAAAAATCCCCGTCGCCCCGGCCTCGCAGCCATGGCGATGAACCGTCCGAATGCGAAACGCGGCGGAGCCACCGCCACGCCGTCCCGCGCGCCGCTCAACGCCTGGCAGGAATACGCGCACGCGCTCTTCCAGGCGAATGAGTTTTCGTTTGTGAACTGAGGCATCGCAGGAGCGCGGACCGCCGAGTCCGCGTGTTCATACAGTTACACCAAGGAAGCCGGGGCTAAACGGAAGACAAAGCCATTCGTGAGCTGGCCTCCTGCTGACCTCCCGACCGTGGTTGCGCACGCGGACTCGGCGGTCCGCGCTCCGCTCACGCGAATTTCCACGCGACGAGCAGCAGGGTGCCGCCGAGCGCGATGCGATACCAGCCGAAGACCACGAAGGTGTGCGTCTGCACGAAGCGCAGCAGCCACTTCACGACGATGAAGGCGGTGACCGCCGCCGCCACGCCCGCGAGCAGGATCAAACTCCAGTTCATCGGCACGCCGGACGGATGACGAATTTCCCCGAGCGCCTGCACCGCGCCGGCCGCGAGCAGCGTGGGAATGCCGAGCAGGAAGGCGAACTCCACGGCCGGCGGTCGCGCCAGTCCCAGGACCAGCGCGACGAGAATGGTGATGCCCGAGCGCGATGTGCCGGGGAAGACGGCGGCGACCAGTTGCGCCGCGCCCATCGCGAGTGCGATCGCCCACGTCACATCCTGCACCGCGTCGCGTCCGCGCAGCCAGCGTTCCACCACGATGAACAACACGCCGCCGAGGAGGGTGGCCCACGCGACGGGGGCGATGGTTTCGGGAAGTTTGAACTTCAACGCCTTGAGCACCAGCCCGCCGGCCGCCGTAAGGGCGAAGGCCGCGATCAATTTCAGCCAGTAACTTTGCGTGGCCGGTTCGCGCCAGCGGACGAAAAGCTGGCGCAACCGTTCCTGGAAAATAATCACGACCGCCAGCACCGCGCCGGTCTGGATGACGACGTTGAACAAATCCGTTTTGAACATCGGCGCGGGGTCGCGCAGCCAGTGCTCGACGAGCAGAAGATGGCCGGTCGAAGACACGGGCAGGAACTCGGTCACGCCTTCGACGATTCCGAGCAGGAGAGCAACAATCCAGTCTGGCACGCGCCGTTTGAACTCGAAACCACCCGGCGAAACAAGCGGCAAATCAACTCGCTCTAGGCCAGCCCCTGAATTTTCAACTCGCGCTGCGGTTCGTTCCGCACGGTGGCGGGCAGCGAGTTCACGCCCAGCGTGCCGCGCAGTTCGCCGAGGTAATCCGGCGACTGCACGCGTTTCAATTCATGGCGCGCGTGGTGCAGCCGCGTCTCGATGCCGAGCCGCGCCGCCTCCTCGCCGTAGTGCGGCTTGGTGATGAACTTGGTCAGGTAGCTGACGTGCCGCTGCCAGAGTTTTGCATCCACGGCCTGCTTGGCGCGCAATCGTTCTGCATACCAGTCGCTGGCGAGAAAACTTTCGCGCGTGAACAGGGAACGAATCTTCGCGTGGCTCAACTCGCGGCTTTCAAACTGTCCGTGCGCCATGATGTGCAACAGCGCCTGCAACGGCGGGCACGCCATCTCGATACTGCCGTCAGCGAAGTAATGCTGCGCCACGCTGCGCTGCGTGGTCACGATGTTGTCCATGCCGTCGGCGAAGATGGCGAGGTCCTGCGTCTCGGGCTTGAGCATCGCATCGGTGAAGATGCGGTCGGGGTGATTGAACATGCGCCCGAAATACGTGCGCGCGAACCGCGCCGTGATGCGATAGCCGAGGCGAGCCGAGAGCACGGGCTTCCCGTCGTGCGTCAGGTCGCGGCATTTTTCCAGGTAGTTGTTCTCGATAAGGAATTTCGGATCGCGCTCCTGCACGGTCATGCGCGAGAGAATTTCCGGCACGAGCAAACTCACGTCGTGATCCACCCGCGCGTTCGGGCCGACGTAGCCGGCGGCGGTCACGAAGCCCTGGCAGCCGGTGAGCAGGTAGCTCACGAGCGCGTCGTTCACGTCGAAGATGGGCGGCAGGCAGTTGAACGGGCCTTTGGTCAACGCGCCTTCGCTGCCCGCGCCGGTGGTCGAGGGCGACTTGCCGGTCATGGAGCAGATGAACTCCATGAACAGCTCGGGCAGTTCCATGAAGTGAATCGGGTTGTACACCGCGAGCGAGCGAATGCCCGGCTCGGGCGGATTGTTGCGGCGGCCCGGCACCACCACGTTCACCGGCTTCGGCACAAACTGGCCGAGCGGAATGCGCCGCTGCAAACGCATGGAGACATCCGCCACGTAGCTGTCGCGCGGGTCCATCAGGTCGGGACGCGGCTGGAGGTAGCGCGGATTCTTCGTGGGCTTGCCGTTGATCACACGCGGGTGCGACGTGGCGACGAGGTAACTCGCGCTGCTCTCGGCCACGTATTCGCGGATGAGCCGTTGCACCGGCTCGGTGTATTGGCTGAACTCGATCACGTCTTCGAGCATCTGCTTCGCGGTCTCGAGATCGAGCGGCTCGTAGTTCGAGAAGAAATTGCCGCCGCGCGAGAAGTCCAGTTCCGCCTGCTTGTCGTACCCGCGATGAATCGCGTCGTCGGGGCGCTGGAACAGCCGGTTCTCACAGTTCTGGGAAAACTTCGCGCACGGATTGTTGAACGTCGGATTCAGTCCCTTCAGCTTTTCCACCGGCACCACGACGCTCGC
>JAYVNY010000210.1:0-18438 GCA_043758205.1 Akkermansia sp. | reverse complement strand
ACGAAAGCTGATCCTGAGTCGAGACACGCGCGCATCTTGAAAGTTCCGCGATCGGAGCACGGGCGTTCCGCCCGCCGGACCTTGCGAAAGATTTCACCTCTTCCCGGGCCTGCTGGGCGGAGTGGCGGCTGGTTCGATTCGGTCGGGCAGGACGCCGGGAGCACGCTGCCGATGCAATAGGAGCAGTGGCGCGGAATCAGTGCGCTGCGTCCGCGTGCTCTTGGGCGTGGGCTTCAGCGGCCCGGTGCGGGCCGGTCAGATCGTAGGGCAGGAACAAGGTGTCCACGACGGCGGAGAGCGGGATGTCGAGGAGCGCGATCCATTCCAGTTCGGTGGTGTAACGCGTGGCGTGTTCCGCGTCCATGCGCACGCCGGGGTAAGCCTCTCCTCGTTGCCCGCGCCAGCGGGACGCGAGTGAACCGCAACCCGTCAGCAACACCAGCGTGGCGACCAGGGCCAGATTCAGCATTGTCTTCATGCGAGCGTATTGAACCAGAGGGCCGTGGTGAGGACAAGCGATGAGACGACGGGGATTTCTGCGCGAGGATGAATCCGCAAAAGCACGGTCTCGGCGGGCACCGTGCGAAAAATATTCCGCTGCAAATTGAAGCCAAGCCCGTCCCCGTCGCGATGACGCCGCCATCAAGCCGGGGGTGATCTTCGTAACCCGCAAAAAATAGTTTTTCGCTGCGGCTCGGCACTTGGTGCGCTTCCGGTCGCCCTCGGTTTTCGTGCCCCAGCGACCCTGAGCACGGAGGCCAGACCCGCCTAGGCCACGGGGGCCGACTTCTGCGGATCGAGACTCGAGGGGCGGGCTTTCTCCAGGCATTCACGGACGGCTTGGGCCAGTTCGACCGGCTGATAGGGCTTGGCGAGAAAAAAGGAATTCGTGGGCAGCTTGAAATGACCGCCCACCACGTCCGGACTGTAGCCGCTTGAATAGAGCACCCTGAAGCCCGGCCGCTCGCTCTGGATGTGTTCGGCCAGATCGCGCCCAGTCATGCCTTCCGGCATCACCATGTCCGTGAGCAGCATGTCCGTTTCGTGCTTGTGCGCAGCCCACACTCTCAACGCCTGCACCCCGGAGGCCGCCTCGAAAACTTTGTAACCGTGATCCTCCAGGACGAGGCGGGCGAGTTCCCGCACCGGTTCCTCGTCTTCCACGAGCAGAATGGTCTCCGTGCCATTCCGGGCCGGGACTGGCGAGGCCGACGGGTTGCTGTGCAACAGGGCTTTGTCCGTCTCCGGGAGAAAGATGCTGAAGGTGGTGCCTTTGCCGAGCACGCTGTCCACTTCGATCCAGCCGAGATGTTGATCCACGATGCCATACACGGTGGCCAGACCCAGCCCCGTGCCTTTGCCCACGTCTTTGGTCGTGAAAAACGGTTCAAACACCCGGCGCAAGGTTTCCGGACTCATGCCCGAACCGGCGTCCTTCACCGTGATGCAAACGTGCGTGCCGAGGCGGGCCTTCGGGCGGCGTGGCACGTCACCCGGCGTGATGCGGACTGTGGACGTGGCAATCGTCAGCTTGCCGCCCTTGGGCATCGCGTCGCGCGAGTTGCAGGCCAGGTTCATGATGATTTGCTCGATCATCCCCGGGTCCGCGTGGATGAGCGGCAGGTTCTGGCCCAGCTTCACTTCCAGAGTAATGTCGGAGCCGAGCACGCGCTCCAGCATCTTGCTGATATGGGTGACGGTGTCGTTGATCTGGAACACTTTGGCCACGATGGCCTGCTTGCGGCAGAAGGTGAGCAACTGGCGCGTGAGGTTCGCTGCCCGGTCTGCCGCCACCGAAACGTGATCTATGGATTCAACGATCGTCGCAGAAACACCCTCCACTCTGCGCAGACGGGCCGCGTGTCCCTGGATGACGGTGAGAATGTTGTTGAAGTCGTGCGCGACGCCCGCCGCGAGCTGGCCGAAGCCTTCCATTTTCTGGGCCTGCCGCAGTTGGGCTTCCAGATTCAGCCGCTCCGTGTTGTCGTGAATGATGAGCAACAAGCAACTCTCCGGGACGACTTCGACGGCTTGGAGGAGCGATTTCTCGATGTTCAATTCGATGAGTTCCGCGGAGATCAGGGCCTCGCGCACCTGGCCGTTCTTCGAGCGCAGCTTGCATTGCAGGCCGCGCACCGATTTGTTTTTGGCCTCGTCCACGATGCGCTGGCGGTCTTCGGCATTGAGCCAGATGCCCAGATCGACGTCCGTGTTGCCGATCACCTCCTGTCGCTCAAAGTTGAGCATCTTGAGGAAACTCTCGTTCACGTCCTGAAAACGCCCCCGGTCAAGCGTGCAGATGCCGATGGCCACCGGGCTGGCCGCGAACACCCGGGAAAAACGCTCCTCGGATTGTTTCAACGCGCACCGGGAACGCTTGCGCTCGGTGACGTCGCGAAAAATTCCCTGGATGGAAACCGGTTTGTCATCCACCAGCTCGCCATGCAGGCTGCCCTCGACCACCACGCGTTTTCCATATTTTGAAATGAACGTGGCTTCCAGGTTCTTGATCTTCACGCCCACGACCGCGCGGTTGAAATTGGTTTTGAAATTTTCCGCCGACTCCGAGTGCAGCACTTGAAAGATGGAAAGCGAGTTCAGATCCTCCTCGTTCAGATCGAGCGTCTCCTGCCACGCGTTGTTGGCGTAAAGAATCTGCCCGTCCAGTCCCGTGCCGAGGATCAAGTCGTTGGCATTCTCGAAAAGTGCCCGATAGCGGTTGGCCAGATTTACCTCCGCCTGCGGAGCGGTCCGTTTGGATGAACTTGAACTGCGCGGCTCCCTTTTTCTCCGGCTCGCCTTCACGATCCCGACCAGGACGGCCACCGCCAGCACGCCCCCCCCGACCAGGATCCAATTGCCGGTCTCGGCCAACTTCCGCGCAAAGGGCGGCAGCCAGGTCGGGGACTCCGCCGCGCGCACGCCAGGGGCCAGCAAGAAATATCCACCGACGAGGCAGAGATAATGAAGAATCCGGCGCGCCGCGCTCCCCGCTGCTCGTGATCTTCCCGTGAATGCAGATTGTTTAGCCAAGGCCATGAGGGTTACTCGGCAAATTTTGTCTGGAGGTTTAGCGACTTCCTTGACGAGTTCCATCCTCCGATGACGGTGCTGAATCAAGATGGCTCCTTAATCACCCTATCTTTTCTGCCGAGGAAGTTAGGGTGATGAACGCAGAACTCGAATTGATTCGCCCGACCAACGCTCCTGATCTGGACCACCTTATGGACGCGGAAGATATTCCGGCTCACGGCCCCGTCGTGCTGCTCGTCGAGGATGAGTCACAGATCGCCGAAGCCATTTGTAGCGGCCTGCCGGAATGCAGGATCCTGGCCGTGGGCGACGGCGTCGAGGCGCTGGAAAAAATCCACGACCGCATCTTCGATGTCGTGGTGCTTGATTTGCGCCTGCCGCGCATGGACGGACTGGATGTGCTGCGCGCCCTCAAGGCTGCGCCCGACGTGGCGCACATTCCGGTGGTGGTGCTCACGGCGCACGGCACCATCGAGGAAAAGATGCGGGCCTTTGATCTCGGGGCGCACGATTTCATCACCAAGCCTTTCATCCTTTCGGAACTCAAGGCCCGCCTGCTCGCGGCGACCCGGCAGAAGCGTGCGCATGATTTGCTCACGGAACGGGCCCGGGAATTCAGCCTCGCGCGAGCGAACGCCGAGCGCGCGGCGGAGCGCAAGTCCGAGTTCGTGGCCAACATGAGCCATGAGATCCGCACGCCGATGAATGGCGTCATCGCCATGACCGGTCTCCTGCTGGGCACGGAACTCACGCCAGACCAGCGCGATTATGCGGAGACCATCCGCGCCAGCGGCGAGGCGCTCCTCACAATCATCAATGACATCCTGAACATTTCCAAAATTCAGTCCGGCAAGATGGAAGTGGAACAGCGCCCGTTCTCGCTCAGCGCCTGTGTCGAGGGAGCCATTGACGTGCTCGCGCCGAAGGCGGCGGAGAAGCGCCTCGCCCTGGGCTGTGAAATCGCGCCCGAAGTCTGCGACGCCGTGACCGGTGACGAATCACGCTTGCGCCAGGTGATCATCAACCTGTTGAGCAACGCCGTGAAATTCACGACCACCGGCGAGGTCATCATCACGGTCCGGCCCGCAGCGGCGCACGCGCCGGGGCCGAAGGGCAATACCGAGATCTTCCGCCGTGATGCTCTCCAGCCGGTGCCGGTTCAATTCATCGAATGTGCGGTGCGGGATTCCGGCATCGGTCTTGCGCCAGAGAAACTGGCGAAACTTTTTCAGCCCTTTGTCCAGGCGGGCAGTTCCACCGAGCGCGAATACGGCGGCACGGGGCTGGGCCTGGCCATCAGCAAGGGATTGGTGGAATTGATGGGCGGGAGCATGAGGGCGGAGAGCGCCCCGGACCAGGGATCGACTTTTTCCTTCACGCTGCCCTTGCCGGCCACGCCGGACGCGCCGGCGGTCATTGACTCCGCCCGGCCTTTTGCCGACCAGCAGGTGCTCATCGCCACGCACAACGACAGCATCGGCGGCATCATCGAGCGGCAGTTGACGCGGTGGGGCGCGGTTTGCTCGCGGCCCCGCGACACCATCTCTGTGATCCGGGAGTTGAGCGCACGTCCATTTGCCGCCGTCATCCTGGATGCGAGCGTGGCCGCCAATCCCGCCGTAACCGAGGTGCTGTCCTTGCAAAAAATTGGCGGTGTCATCATCCAACCCTTCGGGGTGACGGAGGGTGAAACGGGCGCGTCACTCTTCCGGCGGACCGTGAGTTCCCCGGTCAAGCCGGCGCTGCTGCGGGCCGCGTTGACAGAATTGCTCGAACGCCGCCCGCCGCAAAATGCCGGCCAGGGAGCCGCGAAAAATCCCGCGCCCGAACGGACGGAGGGCGCGCTGGCCCGTCGGCTGCCGTTGAGCATTCTCATCACGGACGACAATCTCATCAACCAGAAGGTCGCCACGCGGCTGCTCCAACAATTGGGCTACGAGCCGGTCGTCGCTTCCAACGGGGCCGAAGCCATTGCGGCGCTCGAACAGAAGTTTTTTGACGTCGTGCTCATGGATGTGCAGATGCCGGGCATTGACGGGTTGGAGACGACCCGGCGCATCCGCCAGGCGGAACGCGCCACGGGCCGCCCGCCCACGCGCATCATCGCCGTGACCGCCAATGCCATGATGGGCGACCGCGAGAAATGTCTGGGTGCCGGCATGGACGACTATCTCTCCAAACCAGTCCGGCCCGAGACGGTGCAGCAGGCGCTGGAGAAGTGTGGCCCGCCGCACCCGGTGGCCGAGGTCCGACCCGCTGCCCAGGTCGCGAACCGCGCGGTCCCGTCCGCGGCGGAACCGATCCTTCGCGACGAGGAGTTGATTGATTTTGAATCCTTGGTCGAGTTCTCCGGCGGTTCCCGCACGAGCTTCATCGAGATCACCGACATGTATCTGAACCAGACGGGCGAACAGTTGCAGCAACTGGAACGGGTGGTGCAGCGGCAGGACGCCCGCGAGATCGTGCGCATCGCGCACAGTGCGGCGGGAGCCTCCGCCGTCTGCGGCATCGTCGCCATGGAGGCGTTGTTCCGCCGGGCGGAACAGCTCGGATTGAACGGGGCGACGGCGGCCGTCGCCCCGGTGCTCGGCCAGATGCAGGCCATTTTCGGGCGCGTCCAAACGTCGCTCCTCAACTCCCGCCAGAATATGCCGCTGTCGTAAGCACGAAAATTTTATGAAGAAAGTTCTTATCATTGAGGATGATTCGGTTGTCGCCCACGTCTATCGCTGTCGCTTGGAGAAAGAAGGCTTCGCGGTGGATGTCGCCCCTGACGGCCAGTCGGGCTACTACCAGATCTATGAGACGAAGCCGGACGTCCTGCTGCTCGATTTGATGCTGCCGAAGCTGAATGGAATCGCGTTGCTGAAAAAAATCCGCGCCGTGCGCGAGTTCGAGAAGCTGCCCGTGGTCGTGTTCACGAACGCGTACGTCGCGAACATGATCCATGAGGCCTTCACGGCCGGGGCGACCGGCGTGTATAACAAGTCCAGCGTCACGCCCCGCCAGATCATTGATGTCATCCATACCCTCACCGCCAGCGGCAAGGTGGACTCGGGCAGCAGCAGCGGCGTCATCACCAGCAATCAGACGTTCGGCAACGCGCAGGAGGATGCCGCGTTCCAGAAGGACCTGATGACTAGCTTCCTCAACGGCACGCCGGCCGCCGTGAACGAGATGCGCAAAGCTTTGCAGGACATCAGCAAGGCTCAGGAATCCGAACGCACGCCGCCCTTGGAGGCGCTCTACCGGAAAATTCGCGCCTTCGCCTCCAACGCCGGTGTGGCCGGCGTGCCCGCCATTGCGAAAATGGGCGCGGCCACCGAGGCGCTCATCAAGGAACTTCTCGAAAGGCCCAAGTCCATCACCCCCTCGACTCTGCGCACCACCGCGCACGCCCTCGACTTTTTTGCCGAACTCGCCCGGCCCGGCCTGCCCTCCGACTTCTCGGACAATCCGCCCATCGAGATCCTGATCGTTGATGATGAAATGCTGTCCCGCCGGGCCATAGTCTATGCCCTCGAAAAGGCCTTCATGAAAGTCACCGCCGTCGAAGACGGGGAGTCGGCGATGGCCAAGGCCCGCGCCACCAAGTTCGACCTGGCGTTTCTCGACGTCCACATGCCTGTGCTCGACGGTTTCCAGTTGTGCGACAAACTGCGCAGCGAAGGGCCGAACAAGACCACCCCCGTCATCTTCGTCACCAGCACGGCGGATTTCCAGGTGCGCGCCCAGTCCACGCTGCGCGGAGCCAGCGACGTGATCGCCAAGCCCTTCATGTTCATCGAACTGTCGGTCAAGGCGCTGACGTTTGCGCTCCGGCACCGCATCGAGACGCAGAAGGGTTACGTGGCCACCGTGGCCGCAACTTCCTCGGTGACCACACCGCCCGGCGCGCGCACCAGTCCGGTGGAAAGTACGGAGGCCCTCATCTGAGGCGTGCCGGTTGAAATGATCTGATGGACATTGAGCACGATTACAGTCAGTCGCGCGGCGCGCGGCGAGGTAAGAAATTATTCCTCGCGGCCGCGTCCTGCTTGGTCGCGTCGGCTCCGCTCGCTTCGACACCAGTCCACGCATGAAGAGATCCGCACTTGAACCCGAGGCCAACCCGCTGCGCGCCAATGCGGCGGAGTGCGCGCCCGCCCCGTCGCTCGAGGTGGTGGCGCGGGATCGTCTGTCCAGCCTCGCCGTCGGCCTTGCGTTCATCCTTGCGGTCGTGGCTTTCGGGCATCTGATAAATCCCGCCGGGTGGAATTTCCGCAGCCCGCTCTCGATGCTCCAGGATCTTCCGTGGAGCCGCCTTCCTTCTTGGATGTTGGCGAGCGGATCCGCCGTTTTTCTGCTGGTGATGCGGCTGCTCCTGCCGCGCCTGCCGTTACGCTGGGCCTTTCCCCTCGCTGAGTTCACCTGTGCCATCCTGGTGCTGAACGCATTGGGCTGGTTCACCCTTGGCATCACCCCCGAAAAAACCGTGCCGCTGGCCTTTACCCTGCTCGGCGCGGGTTTCCTGCTTTTCACCACGCGCTCCCTTTTCACCGTGATTCTCATCGCCGCTGGCGGCTGGTTCTGGTTTGCCCGCCAGGCGGGGTTTACGGCCGGGTGGCTTTACTTCGGGGGCATGCTCGGCGCGGCCGGTGTGCTTTCCATCCTCTTTCAACGCCTGCAACTGCAAACCATCCGGCAGATGCTGCGCTCCGCGCCGGAGCCCACGCCCGCCGCACCGACTGTCCGCAAGACCGAGGAGCAGGAGGAGCAGTTCCGCCGTTGGTATGAGGCCACGTTCGAGGGCATCGCAATCCATGAACGCGGCGTTCTGCTCGAGACAAACCAGGCGCTCGCCACCTTGCTGAACTGCGAACACACCGTCCTGCCCGGACAGAACCTGCTCGACTGGTTCACCCGCGCCTCGCGCAGTGTCATCGAGGAAAGCATCCTGCTCGGCAACTTCCGCCCCTTCGAGGCCGTGGTGCTGCGGCCCGACAAGACCGAGCTGCACGTCGAGCTTTACACCAAGCGCATCAGCTTTTCCGGACGCGAGGTCATGGTCACGGCCTTCCGTGACATCACCGAACGCCAGCGTGCCGCCGCCGCGGTGACCGCGGAGCAGTTGCGCCTCCAGCAACAGTACCGCCGCCAGCTCGCGCTCGCGAAGCTGGCCGTGAGCACCGGCGAATCCACCGAGGTCGCGCGCGTGCTGGACTGCATCGTCGAGACCGCGTCGAGCGTGCTGACGTTGCGCGGTGGCGCGTGTGTGCTGGTCCATGAAAATGATCAGTTTGCGGTCGCCGCCTCGCACCTGCACACCCTGCCGCCCGGCTTCGAGGCCGTGGGCCAGTTGGCGCGGGTCAGCGAGTGGATCCGCGAAAATCGCGAGGCCTTCGTCGTTTCCGACGTCACCCGTGAAGATCCCTTCGCGGTCCATCAGCCGGTGGAGTTCATCACCGCCTACGCCGGGCTGCCGCTGCTGGATGGCGACTGTTTGCTCGGGATTTTTTTCGCGCTCGAGACCGGGGATTCCCGTCCTTTCAAGGCCGACGAAATGGACTTTCTGAACGAGCTGGCGGGCCGCGCCACCGTGGCCATCGCCAAGTCCCGGCTCCACGGACAGCTCGGCGAGGCCAACCGCGTCTTGCAAAAGCAAAGCGCCCTGCTCCTCATCCAGAACGAGCAGCTCGCGCAGGCCAAGGAGGCCGCCGAAATGGCCAGCGACGCCAAGTCCGAATTCCTCGCCAAGGTCAGCCACGAGCTGCGCACCCCGATGAACGGCGTCATCGGCATGACGGATTATTTGCTCACCACCGAGTTGAACCCGGACCAGCGCGAGAGCGCCGAGGTCGTGCGCGTGAGCGCCGAGCGGCTGATGACCCAGATCGATCACATCCTCGATTTCTCCCGGCTGGAACAAGGAGCGTTTGCCCCGGTCAGCGTGGAATTCGACGCGCGTGATCTCGTGCGCGAGATGATGAAGAAGGGCGAGACCCTGCTGGCCGGCAAGCCCGTCGCCCTGCGTCTCACGCTGGCGGACGGTTTGCCCCCGCGCGTGCGCGGTGACCGCTCGGCCTTGCGCCGCGCACTATGGAACGTGATTGAAAACGCCGTCCGCTTCACCAGCCAGGGCGCAGTGACCGTGCAAGTGGAAATCGAGCCGGCCGCCAGCGGCCCCGAGATGATGGTGTTCTCCGTGCGCGACACTGGACGCGGCCTTTCCGCCGAAGATCAGTTGCGCCTGTTCGACCCCTTTGCACAGATGGAAAATTCTCTCGCCCGCTCGCACGAGGGCCTCGGCCTCGGACTCTCCACGACCAAACGCCTCATCGAGCAGATGGACGGACGCATCACCGTGGAAAGCGTGCCCGGGCAAGGCTCCATCTTCAAAGTGCTCGTCCCGCTCGAAGCCGTGGAAATCCGCGCGGTGGAAGCAGCTATTTTTTAAACACGGCCGCACCAAGCGCCGGTTCCACTACGGCACCTTTCACCTCCCTGCTTTCCACGCGCCGTGCTGGCCGCCCGCGCTCCCAAAGAACTACAACTTGTCCACCGCATCTTTCATCTCCGCGAGATGCTTGTCGGCGGAAGAAGAGTCGGTGACGTGCGCGATCTTGCCATCTTTCGCGATGAGAAAACTCACGCGACGCGACATCGGACGGCCTGCCATCGCCGCGCCGTAGGTTTCCGTCAACTTGCCATCCACATCCGTGAGCAACGGAAACGTCAGGCTGTGATCGGCGATAAACTTCTTGTGGCTCGCGGCATCGTCACGGCTCACGCCGAGCACGACCACGCCCTTCTTCTTCAAGTCGCCGAGACGGTCGCGCAGTCCGCATGCTTCCTTGGTGCAACCGGGCGTGTTGTCCTTCGGATAAAAATAGAGCAGCACCGCCTGCTTCCCCGCGAAGTCCGAGAGCTTCACCGTCTTGCCGTCCTGATCCTTGGCTTCAAACGCCGGGGCCTTGTCGCCCGCCTTGGGCGTCTCGGCCGCGCGCGCCACGACGAGTGTTGCCGCGAGGAAGGTGAGAGTGAGAATGTGAGTGAGTTTCATAATTTTTGTTTTTGAAATTTGTTCGTGAACTTGTGCACGGGTCTGACGGGAGCAACCCGCTTTTTCTTCAAGCTGCGCCTGCGAGACGCTGGCGGCACGTTGCTTGACGCTCCCGGTCACGGCTGCAACTTTCGCTGCCGTCGCAAGACAGCCGGACATTTTTTCTCAGGTCGCGAAAGCTCCCGCCGCGCAGGCTCTCCTCCGGCGCGTGGAGTCGGGAGGACTGCTGTCGCTCGACGGCATCAGCCTGGCGGCGCAGCCGTTTTTGGTCGCGCTGCTGCGGGAGAAGTTTCCCCGGCGCACCGTCGTCGCCATCACGGCCGGACTGAAGGCACAGGAAAATTTTCATCAAGACCTGGCCACCTGGTCCAAGGTCCAAGGTCCAAAGTCCAAGGTCGGAGATGCGCCCGTCTCTCCACCGCTGTTCTTCCCGGCTTGGGACATCTTGCCGCATGAGTCGAAGCTGCCGCATGTGGATGTGATCAGCGAACGGCTGGAAACGCTCGTTGCGCTCGGGGCGGCGTTCAAAGTTCAGAGTTCAAAGTTCAACGTTCAACGTTCCGCCCCCGCTCCGCTCGTCGTCGCCAACATCGTCGCGCTCCTGCAGCGCACCTTCCCTGCCGGGGCCATCGCCGGACGCACGCGCGCATTGAAACGCGGCGACTCGATCAACCCTCTCGATCTCGTCGAGTGGCTGGAGGACCAAGGCTACGAGCCGGAGGCGCAAGTGAATGGCAAGGGCGAGATCGCGCTGCGCGGCGGCATCCTCGACATTTTTCCGCCGACCTGCCTGTGGCCGGTGCGGGTGGAATTTTTTGGCGACGAGATTGATTCGATCCGCGAGTTCGATCCGGTCTCGCAGCTTTCCAAGGAGACCATCGAGAGCGTGATGATTTCTCCGGCGGGGGAGTTGGGTATCTTGAAGCGCGCACGGACGGAGGAGGAGCGCGGCGTTCACGCCGCTTCAACGTCCGATAGTTCAAGCGCGCCCAAAAAGACCGAGACCATCGCCGGTCGAGAGATGAAGCGGCCTGAAGGCCGCGCTGCATCGCTGGCCTCGTTGCTCGATTATCTTCCGACGGACGCGCTCATCGTGGTCTGCGAACCGGACGCGGTGAATCAGACGGCAACGGATTACGCGATGCAGGTGCCGGCGGGCGATCCGTTTTTCGTATCGTGGGAGGAACTGCAACGCGAGGCGGCGTCACGCGGGCTGACGACGGTGATGCTGACGGAGGGCGAAGCGGATTTGGAGTGCGGTGACTTGCCACCGCCTTTTCCGTCGGACGACTTGTCGTCCGACGCGGCGCGACCAGTCGCGCCGGCGGAAGGCGGTGACAAGTCACCGCACTCCAAGCTCGCGCTGCAAAGCCTCGACGCCTTCCGTCCCATCACCGAGCGCGCGGCGGAGGTGCAGGTCGCGGAAGCGCAGCGCCGTGAGTTTTTCGCGCAACTCCATCGCTGGCTGCGGCAGGATTTCGCCGTCCACGTCTTCTGCAACACCGAGGGTGAGCGGCAGCGGTTCGAGGAAGTGTGGCAGGAAATGGGTTTGGGGTCTGGCGTCTTGGGTCTGGGGAGCAGCGTGCCCGATGTAAAACCCCATCCGCCAGACGCCATCCCCCAGACCCACCTCGGCACGCTCTCGCGCGGCTTCATCCACGAGGAAGCGAAACTCGTCGTCGTCACGGACGCGGAAATTTTTGGGCGCTACAAGGTGCAACGCCCGCGCCGGCTCAAGTCACCGCACGCCGCCACGTCGCGCTCGCTGCTCGACATTGATTTCACCGAGTTCGAGGAAGGCGATTACGTCGTCCATGTGCAGCATGGCATCGGGCGATTCCTTGGTTTGCAGATCTTCGATCAAGGCGCGGGGCTGAAGAAGACGGAGAAATCACGCCGCACGACAGGCCAGGAATGTCTCGCCATCGAATACGCCTCGAACGATCCAGCGCAGCCCGCGCCGAAACTTTACGTGCCGGTGAGCGAGGCGCATCTCGTCAGCAAATACGTCGGCACCGGCAAGGCGCGGCCGCCGCTCAACACGCTGGGCGGCGCGCGCTGGGCCAAGGCCAAGGCTCAGGCGGAAGTCGCGGTGCGCGATCTCGCGGCGGAGATGTTGCGCATCCAAGCCGCGCGCGAATCACAGGCCGGCCACTCGCATCCCGAGGACAACACCTGGCAGCGAGAGTTTGAAGGCTCGTTCGTGTATGAGGAAACCGCCGACCAGATGCGCGCCATCGTCGAGGCCAAGCGCGACATGGAACTGCCCAAGCCGATGGACCGCCTGATCTGCGGCGACGTGGGCTACGGCAAGACCGAGGTCGCGATCCGCGCCGCGTTCAAGGCTGTGATGGGCGGCAAGCAGGTCGCCATCCTCGTGCCCACGACGGTGCTGGCGCAGCAGCACTTCAACAACTTCCGCGAGCGCATGGCGGATTATCCGGTGCGCGTGGAACTGCTCTCTCGCTTCCGCACGGCCCGCGAATCAAAGCGCGTCATCGAACAGCTCGCGACCGGCGGCGTGGACATCGTGATCGGCACGCACCGACTCGTGCAGAGCGACATTGCGTTCAAGGATCTCGGGCTGGTTGTCATCGATGAGGAGCAGCGTTTCGGCGTGGTGCACAAGGAGAAGTTCAAGCTGCTGCGCCAACTCGTGGACGTGCTCACGCTGAGTGCCACGCCGATTCCGCGCACGCTTTACCTCGCGCTCACCGGCGCGCGCGACATGAGCACCATCGAGACGCCGCCGCAGGATCGATTGCCCGTCGAAACCATCGTCACGCAGTACGATGAGCGCGTGATTCGTGATGCCATCCAGCGCGAGTTGAACCGGCAGGGCCAGGTCTTCTACCTGCACAACCGCGTGCATGACATCGAGGCCGTGGCGTTGAAACTCAAGGCGCTCGTGCCGCACGCGCGCCTCGCCGTCGGCCACGGGCAGATGCCGGGCGATGGTTTGGAAAGAGTGATGACGAAGTTCGTCAACGGCGAAGCCGACGTGCTGCTCTCCACGACGATCATCGAGAGCGGCATAGATATTCCGAACGCGAACACGATCATCATTGATCGCGCAGATCGTTTTGGGCTGAGCGATCTTTACCAACTGCGCGGGCGTGTCGGGCGCTACAAGCATCAAGCTTATGCTTACCTCTTGCTGCCACGTCACGCGGGGTTGCTGGCCGACGCGCGCAAGCGCATCAGCGCCATCAAGCAGTACTCGTCGCTCGGCAGCGGCTTCAAAATTGCCATGCGCGATTTGGAGATTCGCGGCGCGGGCAACCTGCTCGGCTCGCAGCAGAGCGGACACATCACGGCGGTGGGCTTCGATCTCTACTGCCAGTTGCTCAAGCAAAGCGTGAGTTCGCTCAAGGGCCAGAAGGTGAAGCCGCGCGTCGAGGTGCAGGCGCGGATTGATTTCATCGTGAACGATCCGGCGGAGGTGGTGGAAGAAACGGGGAATCCAAAGTCCGAAGTCCAAGGTCCACGGTCGCCCCGTTTCGTCGTCAGTGTGCCGCGCGAGACGGCGACGTATTCGGATTACGAAGATGACACGGAGGACGAACGCGAAGCTCCGGCTGTTCCGCGTACGCCCGCCTACTTACCGTTGAATTACATCACCGACTCTCGCCTGCGCATTGAAGCCTATCGCAAGCTGGCACAGACGACCGAGAAGCGCGGCCTGGAAGAACTCATGCGCGAACTGCGCGACCGCTTCGGCCCCCTGCCCCGCCCGGCGGAAGTGCTGCTGCAAGTGACCGAGTTGAAACTCATCGCCCGCGACAAGGACGTGAACATCATCGAGACGAAGGAGGACAAGCTGCTCATCACGCGGCGCGGCGATCTGCTGACCTTCGGCGGACGCTTGCCCCGACTCACCAAACCCGACGCCGCCGGACGGCTGAAGGAAATCAAGAGACTGCTGCTGGCGATGTGAACTGGCGGCTCGCGCCTATTTCGAGACCGCGCGCGTTTTGCTGCGCGACCAGAACCACCAGACCATTCCCACCAGCATGAGCGCCACGATCACATAGTCCGCCTGATGAGAATACCTTTGCACGATGTGCCAGCGGTCCCGCAGCCACATGCCGAGTCCGAGCAGGAACGTGTTCCACATCGTTGCGCCGATAAGCGTCACGAGCGAGAACTGCAACAGCGGCATTTTACCCAGGCCCGCCGGGATGGAAATGAAATGGCGCACCACCGGGACGAAGCGTGCGATGAAGACAATCGTCACCCCGGCGCGGCGGTGAAAGAACTGTTCCGTGCGCTCCAGGTCGCGCGGGTTGAGCAGTAGATATTTTCCAACCTTCAAGACCAGCGGTTTCCCGCCGTAGTAGCCCATCGCGTAAGAAAGCCACGACCCGATCATCGAGCCGAGGCTGGTCGAGGCGATGGCGAGCCAGAGATTCCATTTCCCGTCCGCGACCTGGAAACCGACAAACGGCATGACCGCCTCGCTGGGCAGCGGAAAGATCATGCTCTCCAGCGCCATCAGTCCGGTCCCGCCCGCGTAGCCCGTGGTATCGAGAATGTGCAGGGCGAGTTCAGAAATTTTCTCGGTAATCATGCGGCGCTAAAGTGCGGGCGACGCTCGCGCGGTCGCAACAGAATTTTCCCGGTCCTCGGTCACTGCGTCTTCCGCCAGGTGATCAAGGCGACGGACGAACGGCGCAGAGACAACTCCACGACCCCATCCCGCACGGTGAAACCGGACAGTTCTGTGAACGAGTGCGTCTCATCCACCACGCGCACCGTTACGCGCGTGTCGCCGCCCCACGGAAGGTTGGAACTCCTCAGCCGCAATGACGCTGGCGATAGCGCAGGATTGCTGATGAGCACGTTAGCTTCCGTGTTCTCCGCGTTTATTCCTGCCGCGACCGTCAGTGGCGTTGCTGAACCAGCGACCGCAACGCGACGCGGCGTGCGGAGCAACATGTTGAACGCCAGCATCGCAAAGTAATTCTTCTGCCGCACGCCGTGCTCGTTGAACAAACCGAACGGGCCGTTGGCACCGTGAAAGAAATTCGCCATGTCGAGCGGCGCGTCCTGAAGTTGCATCAACGCCGCCGCCATGAACGCCGCGCCCACCGGCCCGGCCATCTCCTCATAAAAACGCTGGCGCGATTCCGGCGTGCCGCTCGTTTTCCCAATCGGCTTCCAGGTGTTGCCGGGCAGAAAGTTCCATTCGTTCAAATGACTTTCCGCGCTCGCGAATCCGTGGCGGTCGAGCAACTGGCGGATGGCGCGGGCGCGCTGCACCAACTCCGCCGGGTCATCCGTGTAGCAATGCCAGGAGAAGAAATCCAAAGGCAGCGACTCGCGACGGCAGAGCGTGAGGAAGTTCGTCACGAATTCTGACGCGCGGAACTCGCCTTTCACGAACTGCCCGGAGTAACCGACCGCCGGTCCGCCCACCTTGAGTTGTGGAAATTCCTTCCGAATCGCGCGCGACGTGACCCGGTAGAGTCGGAAGTAATCTTCATCCGTGCCGCTCCACATCACCGGGCGGTTCTCCGGCTCGTTCCAGATTTCCCAGTAGCGGATGTCGTGACGCGCGCCCTTGGCCCAGCCTTCGTTGTAGTGACGGATGACGCCGAGGCAGATGCGCGCCCACCTCTCCAGGTCGCGCGGTGGATGCACATGCTTCTTGATCGTCTCGTGCTCGATGCTTTCGCCGAGGCGATAAACCATCCGCGCGCCGGTGCGCCGAATGGAGTCGATGTATTCGTCCGTGCGCAAGAAGTCGTAGCTCTCCGCCCGTTCCGGATCGCGCGCGAAGTCCCGGAACACCGCATGAATGTCCACCACGTCACCGCCCGGCCATTGCGAATCATGCAGGCGCGTGAAAGGAATCCCGAGCGCGCGATGCTCGTTGGTCAGGTCAACAAAACCGCCCGCGACGCGCGGCCCGCGATTGATGCCGTGCAGCGCGCGCAACGTGCCGTTCGTCTCTGCAAAATTGATGCGGACTTCCAACGGTTCCACCGCAGGGGCCAGAGTTGATTGAAGGAACAACGCCACCGCGCCTGCGAATACCAGCCCGTGGCCCGGCAGAAGTTTTAAACGTGCGTGCACCCAGCAAGTCAGCCTGCTTTGATTTTCAACCGCGAGACTTTCCTAACGCGGCAGTTTCTTTTTGGGTTCCGGCGGCTTTCTCCTATCTTCCGCCCGTGTCAAAGCTGGCCGAACCGTTTGAAGATCATCCGAGCCTCACGCAAGTCACCATCCCCGACTTGTGGCAGCAGCAGGCCGTCAGTTTTTTGCGCGAGGGCAGGGACGTCGTCGTTCACGCCCCGACGGGCGCGGGCAAGACGCTCATCTTCGAGTTGTGGTCCAACGGCGGGAAGAATCGCGGGCAGGCCATCTACACCGTGCCGACGCGCGCGCTGGCGAATGACAAACTCGCCGAATGGCGCGCGCGCGGCTGGAACGTCGGCATTGCCACTGGCGATCTCGCGGAGAATCTGGAAGCGCCCGTCATCGTCGCCACGCTGGAGACGCAGAAGAACCGGCTGATCGCGGGCGACGGTCCCACGTTGCTGGTCATTGATGAGTATCAAATGATCGGCGACGCGGATCGCGGACTGAACTACGAACTCGCCATCGCGCTTGCGCCGCCACAGACACGTCTGCTCATGCTCAGCGGCAGCGTGGGCAATCCGCAGGACATCGTGAAGTGGCTGCGCCGCCTCGGCCGTCAGGCCGAGGTCGTGCGGACGGATGTACGCCCCGTGCCGCTCGAAGAAATTTACGCGGATAGCCTCAGCTACCATGTGCCGAGCGAAGTGCGCGGTTATTGGCCGCGCTTCTGTGCCAAGGCGCTCGCGGAAAGTCTCGGCCCGATTCTGATCTTCGCCCCCCGTCGCAAAGGAGCCGAGGCGCTCGCGGCGGAAATCGCGCGCTACCTGCCGAACCCCAACCCGCTCGTTCTTTCTCACGACCAGAAGCAGATCGTGGGGCCGAACTTGGAGCGCATGTTGAAATCGCGCGTTGCCTATCATCACAGCGGACTCAGTTACGCGGTGCGCGCGGGCGTGATTGAACCGCTGGCGAAGGCCGGGCAGTTGCGCGTCGTGGTCGCCACGATGGGTTTGGCGGCGGGCATCAACTTCTCGCTGCGCAGCGTGACGCTCGCGGCGGATTCGTATCGCCGCGATTTCGTCGAGCAACCGCTCAAGGCCGACGAGATTCTCCAGATGTTCGGGCGCGCAGGCCGGCGCGGCATTGATGAGGTCGGCTACGTGCTCGTGAACCAGAACGAGGTGCGCCTGAATAATGGCTACCCCGCGCATCTCGCGCGCAGCGGCATGGTGGATTGGAACGCGCTGCTTGGAATCATGGCCGGCGCGGCGGCGCAGGGACGCGATCCGTTCACCGAAGCGGTGCAGGTGCAACAGCGCCTCTTCACCACGAAGCCGATTCTGCTGGGCGTCGAGGAGTCCATGAAGAATCCCGTCGTGCCGTGCGGTTTGAAGACGGACGCCGAGCGTTCGCGCCACGTCCGCCAGCGCGTGAAGCAAATCCTCAACTCGCGCGGTGAATGGGAAATGATGCCCGCGCTGCGCGAGGTGAAGCTGCGGGACATCCGCGTGATGGAGCCGCTGCCGGAAAGCGCGGTGAATTTGTTGAAGCTGCGCGGAGCGGCAGGGAAAGTAATCAGTGAGACAGTGAGCAGTGAATCAGTGGGCGCGGAGAATCCCCAATCCCCAATTTCCCTTCTCCCCGCGCTTTCATCGCCTGAAGCACTGGAGAAAGTCGGCCAAGGTTTGCTTTGGGTCATCAGCGAAGGAGTTGGAGCGCGGGCGTCTCGCCCGCCCGACGATGCCGCGACGCCACCGGCGGGCGAGACGCCCGCGCCCCGTTCTGTCAGCACGTTGAAAATTTACGGCCGTGCCTCCACCGTGGCCGAGCGCGCGGCGAACGACCAAATCATTCTCGTGAAGTGGGTGCGACGGCTGATTAACTGGCACGGGCGCGACATCTCGACCGCGCAGTGGAAGGAGAAGGTCGCGCCGCTCGTGGAGAAACATCTCGCGGCCAAGCACACGCCCGTCGTGCGCTTCGAGGATGAGGATTACAAAATTCTCGCCGTGCTCAGTCTCGCGGATTTGACGCTGCGCGTGCCGGTGGATGCTCACGGGATCGCGCTCTGGCATCCGATTGAGCGCGAGGTTGCGCCTGCGGACTGCGCGCGCTGTTCGCTCGTGCCCGTTTGCCAGAAACTTTCCTCCGGCACCGGCGTGGCGATGCTCTGGCGTCGGCTCGGACTGGTGGACGCGGCGGGCGTGCCGACGCGGCGCGGGCGCATCGTGAGTTTCTTTTCCCAAGGCGATGGACTGGCCGTGGCCGCGTCGCTCGAA
>JAYVNY010000209.1:0-10825 GCA_043758205.1 Akkermansia sp. | reverse complement strand
GTAGCCGCGTCTCGTGAGAGCGCGGCCGATCAAAGCAAAGGAAAGGATGCCGCGCTCTCACGAGACGCGGCTACGACGACGAGGCTGGACGCGCTACTCTTCGGCGAAACCCAGAGCCGCATCGTCATCTCCACCACCGCGCACAACGCGGCGAAGGTTCTCGGCCAAGCGAAGGTGCTAGGAATCCCCGCCGCGCAGATTGGCAAAGTCGGCGGCAGCGAACTGAAGATCAAAACCGCCCAGGGCGAACTGAGCGCGCCGCTCGCCGAGCTTTACGACGGCTGGTGGAACTCCATCGCCCGCGCGATGGCGTGACGCCAGCGGAGCGCGGACCGCCGAGTCCGCGTGTTCATGATCGTCACGAGCCGATAATTTGAGGCGAGAGGTTATCTCGCGGACTCAGCGGTCCGCGCTCCGATGCTTCGAGATTTTGCCATTGGTTCAGCGCCTCCTTTCCGCCCAATCTCCCGAAAGCCATGACCAACGCACCGCCCGCCGCGCCCACGCGCAAACCGTGGTATCGCATCCTCTACGTGCAGGTGCTGATCGCGGTCACGCTGGGCATCCTCGTGGGCTGGCAATTCCCCGACTTCGCCAAATCACTCAAGCCACTTGGCGATGGGTTCATCAAGCTCATCAAGATGCTCATCGCGCCGATCATCTTTTGCACCGTCGTGCATGGCGTGGCTTCGATGAAGGACTTGAAGAAACTCGGACGCGTCGGGGCCAAGACGCTGTTCTACTTTGAAGTCGTCTCCACGCTGGCGCTGGTCATCGGGTTGGCGGTGGTGAACGTGTTGAAACCTGGCGTGGGCTTCAACATCGATCCCAACACGCTCGACCCGGCGCAGACGCAGAGCTACGTGCAGAACGCGCAGCATCTGACCACAGCGGAGTTTCTCCTGAACATCATTCCCTCGACGTTCCTCGGCGCCTTCGTGTCGGGCGATTTGTTGCAGGTGCTGCTCGTGTCGCTGCTCGCGGCGTTCGCCATCTCGGCGTTGGGCGAACGTGGGACGCAGGTGCTGCACGTCATTGACCGCGTGTCGGAAATATTCTTTGGCGTGATGCGGCTGGTGGTGAAGGTCGCGCCCATTGGCGCGTTTGGCGCGATGGCGTTCACGATTGGCAGTTACGGATTGGGTTCGCTGACGAAGTTGATCGCCTTGATGGGCGGGTTTTATCTCACGGCGTCGTTGTTCGTTGTCTTCGTGCTCGGCGGCATCGCGCGATGGAGCGGCTTCTCGATTTTCAAATTCCTGGCCTTCATCAAGGAAGAAATCCTGCTTGTCCTCGGCACCAGTTCCTCGGAGACCGCGCTGCCGGGCATGATTGAAAAAATGAAGCGCCTCGGCTGCGCGCCCGCGACCGTCGGCCTGGTCATCCCTACCGGCTACAGCTTCAACCTCGACGGCACGAACATCTACATGGCGATGGCGGCGGTCTTCCTCGCGCAGGCCACGAACACGCCGCTCGCTCTCTCGCAGCAACTCGGCCTGCTGCTCATCGCCATGATCACCTCGAAAGGCGCGAGTGGCGTGACCGGCGCGGGCTTCATCACGTTGGCCGCGACGCTGGCGGCGGTGCCGAGCATTCCGATTGCCTCCCTGGCGTTGCTCATCGGCATTGACCGTTTCATGAGCGAATGCCGCGCGGTTACGAACTTGATTGGCAACGGCGTCGCGACCGTGGTGATCAGCCGATGGGAAGGCGAGGTGACGGCTGAAAGGCTGAAAGCGGAATTGGCGAAACGCTGAGGCGGCGGCTGTTCCGGTCGGGACGGTTCGTGTTTATTGCGTTCAGGAGTGTTGCAAAATTTTGCCGCTTTGACCTTTTCGCCCGCCGCCCTTTCACCCATCTTCCCGACCCAACAACCCAAAGCCTATGGACATCGTTTTCAAATGCACCAAGTGCGAGCAGGAGCTTTCCGTGGACGCCTCCGCCGCGGGCGTCGAAATCCAATGCCCGACCTGCAACGCCGCGCTCGTCGTGCCTGCCGCCCCGCCGCAGGGCAACCTGAACCCGATGGCCACCTCCGCCGCCGCGCGCGGTGAGCAGCCGCACTTCAAAGTGCCGACGTACGACACGCCGCCGCCGCCCGCGCCCACCATTGAGAAGCCGCTCGTGCCGCTCGAAGCCGCCGCCCGGCACACCGACAAGCTGATCAAGGTGAAGACGCTGCGCCACTCCGACCACGTCGAGGTAGGCAAAGATTTATTCGACGACCACGTCTCGCTGTTCCTCCAGAAAGTCGGCGAGACGAACATCATCAGCATCTCGCCCATCGCCTACACGCACATGGACCTCGCGACGCGCGCGTGGGTGACGGACTACGCGGTGCTGGTGGTGTATCGGGCGTGAAGAAGCCCGCCGGCGTGCACAGTGACCAGAGTGGGGTGGTTGCTATCCGCGTTGAACCAAGTTCAAGAAGTCTGCGGCGGTCACGATTTGGATTCCGGCGTGTGATTTCAATTCCAGCAAATGATGGTCTCCGCTGACTATGAATTCCGCCCCACCGACCACGGCACATTCCACAATGGCATCATCGTCAGAATCAGCGGCGATGATTTTCAACTGCCCCGGGATCGCCACCACGCCCGAGAAGGCGCGGAGTTCATCAGCAATGGCGGCGGTCTGCGTCCCATTCAGGCCGCGCTTGCTCTGCAACTTTTCCGCCAGTTCTGCGAGGATAGCCTCACAAATGACGGAAACACATTCACCCCGGCGAGCCGCTTGGACACAGCGGTGAGGATTACCCAGCCAACCGACGGCGGAGAAAAGAATGTTCGTGTCGAAGACGACGCGGGGCGAGCGGTTCACGATTCGTGCAGCACCTTGTCCACGAAAGTTGCGCGGTCGGTTTCGGTCATGGCCTCCCAGTTCAGTCCGCGCGCCTTCGCCAGACGGCGCATGTCCTGTTCGCCTTCCTGCGCCGTGGCCTGCCACCACGCGTCGCGCTCGGCGTTGAGATCAATCAAAACTCGCTGCTTGGCTTGGGGCGGGAGCTGCTTCACCAGTTGCACTACTTGATCATCGGACAGGGACAGAGTTGCCATGCCGCGAATGTGGCTGAGCAGCGGGCGGAACTCAATCTTCGCTTCGCCGGAAATTGAGACGCTGCCGGCTGATTCCCCCATTGCATTCGCTCCTTGCTGCCGTAGCCTTTCGGCCCGTTTCAAGCGATGCCCAGCGTCTATATCAAAACCTACGGTTGCCAGATGAACGAGCGTGACAGCGAGGCCGTGGCCGCGCAGCTCGTAGCCAAGGGCTATTCGCTCGCGCCCACCGAACACGTCGCGGATGTCATCCTGCTCAACACCTGTTCCGTGCGCGACATGGCCGAGCGCAAGGCCGTGGGCAAGATGCAGAACATCGCCGCCGCCGTGCGAAAGAACCGCCCAGACGTGGTGCTCGGCTTCATGGGGTGCATGGCGCAGAGCCGCGGCAAGGAACTCATCGACAAACTTCCCGACGTGGACCTCGTGCTCGGGACGCAGAAGTTTCATCGCGCGGCGGAATACCTCGACGAAATTCTCGCGGGTCATCGCGCCAAGATCGTGGATGTGGAAGCGGAGAAGGGGAGTGAAGCGGAGATTCGCCAGCACTTGCTCAACGGCTCGGCGGCGAAGTCTGTGACGGCATTCGTGAGCATCATGCAGGGCTGCAATCAATACTGCACCTTCTGCATCGTGCCTTACACGCGCGGCGAAGAACGCAGCCGGACTATTCCCGATATTGTCGCGGAGTGCCGTCAGCTTGTGACGCAGGGCGTGCGCGAGATCACGTTGCTCGGGCAAATCGTGACCAGCTACGGCAAGCGCGATTACCCCTTATTGGAAGGTAAGAGCGCGTTCGTGCAACTGCTCGAAGCGGTTCACGAGATCGAAGGATTGGAGCGCATTCGTTTCACGTCGCCGCATCCGAAAGGCTACGGCGATGATCTTGTCGAGTCCTACGCGCGCCTGCCGAAGCTCGTCGAGAGCGCGCACATTCCGATGCAGAGCGGCAGCGACCGGATGCTCAAGGCCATGCACCGCGGCTACACGCGCGAGCGGTTTCTCACCATCATTCGCAAGCTGCGCGCGACGAAGCCGAACATGGGCATCACCACCGACATCATCGTGGGCTTTCCCGGCGAGACGGAGGAGGACTTCGAGCAGACGCTTTCGATCTATCGCGAGGTGGATTTCGACAACGCCTACATCTTCCGCTACTCGAAGCGCAAAGACACACCGGCGGCGGACATGCCGGATCAATTGCCAGAAGAAGTGAAGGACGAGCGCAACCAGCGTCTCCTCGCGCTCACCAACGAACTCGGTACGACTCGCTACGGCGCGCTTATCGGCCAGCGCGTGCAAATTCTCGCCGAAGGCCCGAGTAAACGCCCCGAGCGCATGATGGGTCGCACGCGCTGCGGCAAGATCGTGGTCTTCGACGGCAGCGAGCGACATCGCGGGCAACTGATGGACGTGCAAATCACGCGCGCCGGTTCCTTCACGCTCTACGGCGATCCGGCAGTGGTGGGGATGGAATAATCTTCTTCCCGAGCAGGCGGTTTTAATTCATCAAACCGCCCATGAATCTCTCCGGCAAGATCGCTCTCGTCACTGGTGGCACGCGCGGCATCGGCGCGGCCACCGCGCTCGCGCTCGCCAAAGCTGGCGCGGATATTTCCATCGTCGCGCGCCGCTTGGATGACGAAGCCAAGGCCGTGCGCGATTCCGTCGTCGCGCTCGGGAGGCGTTGCGAACTCATCCACGCCGACTGCGGCCAGCCCGCCGACGCCGCGCGCTGCGTGCGCGAGACGGAAGCGAAACTCGGCGCGGTGGACGTGCTCGTGCATTCCGCCGGCGGGCCGGTCAACGGCGGCCTGTTCGACCTGACGCCTGAGCAGTGGCAGAGCGCGTTCGACGTGCATGTCCACGCGGTGTTCCACCTGAGCCGCGCGGTGATTCCGGCGATGCGCTTGAAGAAGGAAGGTTCCATCATCCTCATTTCTTCCACGGCCGGCATCCGCGGCATCGTCACCAACGTGGCGTATCAAGTGGCGAAGGGCGCGCTGCCGCAATTCACGCGTGCGCTGGCCCGCGAATTCGCCAACGACAACATCCGCGTGAACTGCGTCGCGCCCGGCGTGGTGCGGACAGACTTTCACAAGACGATGAGCGAGGAACAGCGCCGCTTGAATCTCGACCATCGCATTCCGCTCCATCGCGAAGGCACGCCGGAGCAGGTCGCTGAACTCATTCTCACGCTCGTACAGAACGACTACATCACTGGCGAGACGATGACGATTGACGGCGGGCTGACGATGCGGATTGCGTGAGTTAGCGAATGGGCCTATCTCGTGAACGCGAGACTGGAAAGCCGGCGTGACGACGTAGCGCCGACATTCGTGTCGGCAGGTCGCGAGACTTTTTAATCTCGTCGTCCCCAGGCTGTGGATTGACGGCGGAATTTTTCTAAAGGTTGAACCCGGCTGCCGCACCATGCTACTTCCAAGACTGACCATAGTGTCCGAACGCACCCAGACATGAACACGATCACTGTTCCTCCTCACCCACGACCCTTGTGGCGGCGACTGTTGCGCCGCGCGCTGCGCATTGGTTTGTTTGTCTTGTTCATCGTCATCGCCGCCGTGGTGATGCGTTGTTTCTACGCGTTCCGCGACCGCAACCCCGGCTACCAGATCCGCCTCGACCTCAATGGTCACAAGGTTCCGACCAATCAACTCCAGGCGCTGCAAGTGGGTTTCGCGCGCGTGAAGATCAATCCCGACCTGCGCGATCCGAACCACCCGATCTATCTCGCTGGTTTCAGCCAGAACCGCGTGGCCACGAAAATCCACGATGACCTCTGGGCCATCGCCTGTGTGATTGATGACGGGCGCACGCGCGTCGGCATCGTGGCGCTCGATGCCATCGGGTTTTTCCATGACGACGTGATTGAGGTCCGCAAGCGTCTGTATCCGCTCTCGAAGATTGATTACGCCATCGTCACTTCCACGCACAACCACTCCACGCCCGACCTCATGGGCTTGTGGGGGCGCGACTATTGGCACACGGGCGTGGATGATTTGTATCAGGTCAGTGTGGTTTCGGCGGCGGCCAAGGCGCTGGACCGCGCGGCGGCGGCTCTCCAACCGGCGCGCCTGGCGGTGCATGAGATTCCCATGCTCACGGACGGACTCGTGGCCGATACGCGTCCTCCAGAAGTTTTTGATGCCGATGTGCGCGTGCTGCACTTCACCAGCCCGACGAATGGCGCGACGATTGGCTCGGTCGTGAACTGGGCGAACCATCCCGAGACCGTGTGGTCGAAGAACAAGGAAATTACCGCGGACTTTCCCGGCTACTTGCGCGAGGCGTTGGAGAATGGCGTGACGGTGAGCAACGTGGCCTTGCGCGCGGGCGTGGGCGGCACGCACCTCTACGTGAACGGCGCAATTGGCGGACTGATGAGCACGACGCCGAGGGTCACGGTGCGTGATCCGATCCTCGAACGCGAATTCACCGAGCCGTCGCACGACAAGGCACGCGCGGTGGCGCACCGGCTGGCGGCGCGCATTCTGCCGCGCCTGGAGAGCACGAACGCGCCGACGTTTTCGCACGTTCCGATTTCGCTGCGTGCAATGACCATCGAACTACCCTTGGACAACAATGGATTCCTGCTCGCGCCGGTGGTGGGACTGATTGATCGCGGGCATGTGGGCTGGAAACGCATCCGCAGCGAGGTCGCGCTGCTCGGCATTGGCCCGGCGAGTCTCGCGTGCATACCCGGCGAAATTTATCCCGAGATCGTGAACGGCGGCATCGAGGTGCCGGAGGGCGCAGACTATCCGGGGAACATTGTCGAGGTGCCACCGATCCGGGAGTCCATGCCGGGCAAGGTCAAGTTCATCATCGGTCTGGCGAATGATGAAATCGGCTACATCATTCCCAAGACGGAGTTCGACCGGAAAGCGCCGTGGCTCTATGGCGCGAAGAAGCAACATTACGGGGAGATCAATTCCATGGGCCCGGATGTGGCGGGGAAAATCCACGCGACGCTGCTGGAGATGTCGCAGGGTTTCATGGCAACGAATGCGCTGGGCCGGCGGTGACGCCGGGGGCCTCCGCCCTTGATTTCAGCGCGCCCACGTCTTCCAAAAAGCGAGAGAGCCACACCGTCGAGCATGGCTCTCTCTTCCAACGGAATTTTGTGTGGGCGGACGCCTTACGACGCAGCGCCTTGTTCTTCCCAGTCGCCGAGCTTCAGGATTTCCCGGACCTTGCGGCGTTCGTAACGATGCTTCTCCGCCTTCTTGGGACGGTTGGTGAGTTGGCGGAAGGCGTTCTTGGGATTCGCCACGGCTTCGGTGATGAGTTCTAATGTTTTGATCATAGCTCGTTACCTTTCGTTCGCAGCAATGCAAGCGTGCCGTGTGCCAGTGGTCCTTCAACTTTCCTCCTGAGCCACTGGCCGGCCACTTGGAAGCTGTTGGGTAAGTAGATTGCGGATTTCCCCGTTTCGTTCAAAACCATTTTCAGAAAAAATTTACCCAATGGTTTCCCCGAGGCGTGTCCTGCTTTGGGCAGGCTGGATCGTTTTTGAACAGGGTGGGAAGGTTGAACCACGGAAGACGCGGACCACATGGAAACGGAACTGGCGGCGGTTCGAGATCTCTTGCGCGGATGGGCGACCGATCTGTTTTCCATTCTTCTGCCCCCGTTCAACTGCCGGCTGAGCTGCCGAAAAGGGAAACTGGCAGATGAATTGGGGCAGACGAATGAAAACCGGGGCATGGAAAAGATGCGGAGGTGTTGGCCCGGCCTCATCGTCCTAAAACTTTCATGCCCCCATTCCGGGTGGTCCGTGTCTTCGGTGGTTAATCTTCCCCGAATTGAAAGGCCCCCGACCGCCACTCCTTCGCCGCGCGCGAGGCCACGAGACGCAGGCCCGCCGCCTCGAAGGCCGTCTGCACTTTTGAAAATTGCGTCCGCAAAATTCCCGCCAGCACCAGCGTCCCGCCCGGCGCGAGTCGGGCGAGGATGCGGTCGCGCTCCTGGATGAGCAGATCGTAAATCAGGTTCGCGCACACAACATCGAATTTCTCTGAGGCGCGGCGCGGCATCTTCGTGAGGTCGTGCTGGGCCAGGCGGAAGGAAACGCGGTTCGCCCTCGCGTTCTCCTTCGCCACGCGCACGGCTTCGGGATCAAAATCAAACGCCGTGATGGGCGAGTAACCGAGCTTCGCCGCAGCGATGGCGAGAATGCCCGAGCCGCATCCCACATCCAGCAGGCTCTGCGGGCGCGCGTCCTCTCGCCGCGCCGCGACTTGGGCGAGGCAGAACGCCGTGGTCGCATGATGTCCGGTGCCGAAACTCAACCCTGGATCGAGAATCACCACGGCCTGGCCACGCTTCGGCTGCTGCTTGCTCCAGCTCGGTAGGATCAGCAGACGCGGACCAATTTCCAGCGGATGAAAATGACGCTTCCACGACTCGGCCCAATTCTCGCGCGGCACCCGGCGCACGGAGATGCGCCCCGAGCCAAGGTCGAGTCCCGCCTCGCGAATCCGCCGCAAACCCGCCCGCACTTCCGTCCGCTGCGTCGCCGTGAATTGCTCCACGTAAATAATCGCGCTGGTGGTTTGCTTTTCCGTGTCCGCGTAAATGGAAGCGGGCTGGCCGAAGATGCCGCCCAACAATTCCAGCACCGCATCCTCCGCCTCGGCGGTGATGCGGAGCGAAATTTTCTGGAGCGTTTTGGTTGGTTGAGTTTTCACAAAATCCTCCTCGCGGCGGCTCGGCAAAGCGCCGCCCTAGGCAATTGAATTGGCGGCGCTCTACCGAGCTGCCGCTACGGCTGGCTGGTCGCCAACGCGCGCTGCTGCCCCTCCAGCAACTGCCGCACACCCACACGCCCCGCCTCCAGCAGCGCGTCCAGTTGCGTGCGGGAGAACGTCGCTTCCTCGCCGGTGCCCTGGACCTCGATGTATTCTTCCGCCGCGTTCATCACGATGTTCATGTCCACCGCCGCCGCCACGTCCTCCAAGTAATTCAAATCCACCAGCGTCGCGCCGTCCACGATGCCCACGCTCACCGCCGCGACTGGTGTGGCGAGCGGATTCTCCTTCAACTTTCCCTCGCCCATCAGCTTGCGCACGGCCAGCGCCAGCGCCACGTAGCTGCCCGTGATGGCCGCAGTGCGCGTGCCGCCGTCCGCCTGCAATACGTCGCAGTCCACACAAATTGTGCGAGGCCCAATCTTTTCCAGATCAATGGCCGCGCGCATCGCCCGGCCGATGAGCCGTTGAATCTCCGAGGAACGCCCGTCCAACTTTCCTTTCGAGATGTCCCGCGGTTTCCGCGTGAGCGTGGAGTACGGAAGCATGGAATACTCCGCCGTGATCCAGCCGCCGGTCACGCCCTGTTCCTTCATCCAGCGGGGGACCGATTCCTCGACCGTCACGCCGCAGATGACGCGCGTGTGGCCCCACTCGATGAGCGTGGAACCCGTGGCGTGCGGCGCGATGTGGTTTTGGAAACGCAGCGGACGAATCTCGTCGGCGCGGCGTCCGTCTGCGCGGAGTTTCGGGGAAATTGTTTCAGACATGCGCGCGAGCGTAGGTGCGTGGTGAAGCGGTGGGGAAGGGGAAAATCGGAGAGGTCGGAGGAACGGTGAAAAGGAATTCCCGCGGCACACCCCGCCAGATGCCAACCGCTGTCACAGCAACCCGCGTTCATCCAGATCATCTTCATTCAGCCCGAGGTAGTGGCCGAGTTCGTGGAGGTAGGTGATGTGGACTTCTTCCAGGAATTCTTCCTCATCGCCCCCGACCATCGCATGAATGTTTTTGAGGTAGAGGAGAATTTGCGCGGGCAGCGGCACGTGACCTTCGTCCGCGAATTCGCCGCCGACAAACAGTCCCAGCGTGTCCGGCTCGATGCCGTCCTGGATGATCGCCGGGTTTGGCACGCGCTCGTAGCTCACCGGCAGCACCGCCGCGCGCGGGCGCAAATCATCGGGCAGTTCCGCGATGGTCGCGGCGACTTCCACGCGCGCGAGCTGGACGAGGCGCGGCCAGTTCATGCCACGGGGCCGGGGCGGGATTTTGAGAACCGCTTCAGCACCACCGGATTTTCCTCAAAAAATTGCGCGAGGTCGGCCAGCACCGCCACCGTCGTCGGACTGAGATGGTGTTCGATGCCCTCGATGTCCTGCTGCTGCGTCTCCGCGCTCAGGCCGAAGAGGGAGAAAAACCTGGAGAGCGTGGCGTGGCGGTTCTGAATGCGCTTGGCCACTTCGCGGCCTTGGTCGGTCAACGTAAGACCGCGATACTTCTCGTATTTCAGGAACCCAAGCTCGTCGAGCTTCTGCACCATGCTCGTCACGGACGCCTGTTTCACTTTCAGCGAAGAGGCGATGTCCACGACGCGGGCGTAGCCCTTCTCCT
The DNA here is from genome assembly GCA_043758205.1 of Akkermansia sp. Lineage (GTDB taxonomy): Bacteria > Verrucomicrobiota > Verrucomicrobiia > Limisphaerales > SIBH01 > JANNGC01. The sequence goes on along the minus strand of JAYVNY010000209.1, from coordinate 387 downwards.
GGATCAACTCATGGATTCTTTCCAGATAATCCTCGGCGCTCTGGCTCGGTCGCGGATCGGGCATCGGCGGAATTAACCAGCAAGCTCCGGGGTGAGGCAAGCATCGGCATCGGGCGGGACGCAAACGAGTGTGAAGCGGACCGGGAGTCCTGTCAGTTCGGACGTGATAAAGCCTTTTTTGGAAAAAAAGAAACCCGCCCCCCGGGCGGGGAGCGGGTTCGCTTCTGTTCGCGTGGACAAAACTCTAAAACCACGCTGGGTAATTCATCGGCACCGGTGCAAAAACCTTTAGGGAAACGCTGAACCAAGCCGATTTCCCAATTTTCAATTTATGGCGGGTGCCAATGCGCTCGCCCCGGCAGAAAAAGACGACCGCTGGCGGCCGTG
>JAYVNY010000208.1:0-5923 GCA_043758205.1 Akkermansia sp. | reverse complement strand
AAACTTCGGTTTGTCTTCCGCGCGGACGGTCACTAGCTTCGCTCCCATGAAATTCCCTTGCGTGTGGCTTGGCGTCGTGCTGCTGACGACGTCGCTGGCCCACGCCCGGCTCACGCCGGCGCAGGTCGCGCAGTTGCCGGCGGCGTCGGGCGCGAAAGTAGATTTCGCGCGGGACGTGCGGCCCATCTTCGACACGGCCTGCGTGAAGTGCCACGGCAAGGGCAAGAGCAAGGGCGGCTTCTCCCTCGAGACGCGCGCGGCGTTTTTCAAAGGCGGAGATTCCGGTTCGCCCGTCATGGTGGGCCAGAGCGCGGAGAGCCTGCTCATTGAACTGGTCGCCGGTTTCGATCCCGAGACGGTGATGCCCCAGAAAGGCTCGAAGCTGAAGCCGGAGCAAATTGCCGTGTTGCGCGCGTGGATTGATCAGGGCGCGCACTGGCCGGAGGACATCACGTTTCAAAAAGCGCCGGTCCACAATCTTCATCCGCGTCAGCCTGTCGTCCCCGTCGCGCCGGGGCTGGCCAATCCCGTGGACCGTTTGCTCCAGCCGTATTTCGCCACGCACAAAATCAAGCCCGCGCCGCCCGTCGAGGACCGTGTGTTCGCGCGCCGGGTTTATTTCGACGTGATTGGTCTGCCGCCGTCGCCGGAGGAGTTGCAGGCCTTTCTCGCGGACGCGGGTCCGAACAAACGCGAGCGGCTCGTCAACCAACTGTTGGACGACCACACGCGCTATGCGGAGCACTGGCTGACGTTCTGGAATGATCTGTTGCGCAATGATTACAAGGGCACGGGCTACATTGACGGCGGGCGGCGGCAGATTTCGTCGTGGCTCTATCGCGCGCTCTACACGAACCAGCCGTTCAACCAGTTCGTCACCGAGCTGATTCATCCCGGCCCGAACTCGATGGGCTTCGTGAACGGCGTCACCTGGCGTGGCGCGGTCAACGCCAGCCAGACGCCGCCGCTCCAGGCCGCGCAAAACATCGCGCAAGTTTTTCTCGGTGTGAACCTCAAGTGCGCGTCGTGCCACGACAGTTTCATCAACGACTACACGCTGGCCGACGCCTACGGACTGGCGGCGATTTATGCGACGAAGGATCTGGAAATCGCCGAGTGCGACAAGCCGACTGGGCAGATGGCGAAGGTGAAATTTCTTTACCCCGAGCTGGGCGTAATTGATGCGCGCGCCCCGCAGGACGCGCGCCAAGCGCAACTCGCCGCGCTGCTCACGGCGCGGAACAACGGGCGCGTGCCGAGGACCATCGTGAATCGCCTCTGGGCGCGCTTCCTCGGGCGTGGCCTCGTGGAGCCGGTGGACGAGATGGACGCGCCCGCGTGGAGCGCCGACGTGCTGGACTGGCTGGCGGAGGATTTCGCGGACGGCAATTACAACCTGCGCCGCACCATGCGATGGATGCTCACGTCGCGCGCTTATCAGATGCCGTCGGTGGATCCCGCCGAGGGCGCGGTGAAGGATTATGTGTTCACCGGGCCGTTGGCGCGGCGGCTGGGCGCGGAACAGTTTCGCGACGCGCTGGCGCGGCTCACCGACGTGTGGTTCACGCTGCCCGAGGAGGGCGTGAAGCTCACCGCGCCCGCGACCACGGGGCGCACGAACGAGTTGCTTCCTCAAAACGCGTGCTGGATTTGGATTGAGGCGAACACGAACGGCCTCGCGGCCAACGAGCAGCCGCCGGCGAAAATTCCCTACCTCCGAAAAACATTCACGCTCGCGAGCGTGCCCGCCAAAGCCTTCGCCACGGTCGTCAGCGATCATCGCTTCGTGGTGCTGGTGAACGGAACGCAGGTGGCGACGATCAAGGAGCCGACGAAGCCGGTGTTCATCCATTTGCAGCCGTACTTGCGGGCGGGCGAGAACGTCATCGCTGTCACGCTCGGCCCGCAGGCGACGGAGGGAAAACTGCCGAAGGCCAGCGAGGTGAAGGAGTCTTCGGGCTCCACGCGCCCGGCGGGATTTTTCTTCGCGGCGCTTTTCCCCGGAGAAAATTTGGAACTGCATTCAGATCCGACGTGGCTGTCCTCCGCGAAAAAGACGGACGGCTGGGAGCAACCCGGATTCGACGCGGGCGCGTGGACCAACGTGGTGACGCTCGGTGCCACGGAAACGCAACGGCACGGACTGACCGAACGGCTCGAGGAATCGCTGGGACTTGCGCTCGTCCACGATCAGGTGCGCTCCAGCCTCGTGGCCGCCGATCCGCTGGCGCTGGCGCTGGGCCGGCCCAACCGTGAACAAATCGCCAGCACCCGCCCCACGGCGGCCACCACGTTGCAGGCGCTGGAACTGACGAACGGCAAAACGCTGGACGAGCTGCTGCAACGCGGCGCGCGGAAGCTCCTGGCGAATCCTCCCGGCGAGAGCACCGCGCTCGTCGTGAAAGTCTTTCTCAAGTCACTCGGCCGTCCGCCCACGGAAAAAGAGAACGCGCTCGCCACGGCCTTGATCGGCTCGCCCGCGCGGGCCGAGGGCGTGGAGGATTTGCTCTGGAGCATCGCGATGCTACCGGAGTTTCAATTGATTTACTGAGCGGAGAAACGCGGTTAAAAGAAAAGCATGAATGCGCTTCTTGAACAAATTCGGGGCGATGCGCTGGGCCTGCCGCTCGACGAGCGGCGGCAGTTGATTCACGCCCTCGTGGACTCACTTCCCACGCCAGAAGATGCTGAAGTGGCACCGGCTTGGGACGATGAGATCGCCCGGCGCATCAAGGAGGTCGAAGCAGGCCAGGTGAAATGTCTCTCGCATGAAGAATTCATGGCCATGGCCGAGGCCGCGTGCAAATAAGCTATCACCCGGCGGTCGGACGCGAAGTCGTGAAGGAGGTTCAATACTACGATGCGCGTTCGCTGGGCTTGGGACGCGCTTTCAAAGACGAGGTGCAACGCGCGGCGCAAAAAGTTCAGGAGGCCCCGCTGCGTTTTACTCCGGGAGCACACGAAACGCGCCGTTGTCCACTGGAACGCTTTCCGCATCGGCTGGTCTATCGTGTGGAGAACGAAACAGTTCGTGTCTATGCGGTGGCGCATCCGAAACGAAAGCCGAACTACTGGGCCGAGCGCCTTTAACTTAAGACCATGAACACTTCCTCCCGCCGCGACTTTCTGAAAACCGCCAGCGCCGCCACGCTGGGCGCGCTCGCCGCCACGTATCCGCGTCTGGCTCTCGGCGAGGACGCGCTGGCAAAAATCGCGCCGCGCGCGGACACCATCATCGTGCTCTGGATGGGCGGCGGCATGGCGCACACCGAGACGTTTGATCCGAAGCGCCACACGCCCTTCGTGAAGGGCATGAAGCCTGCCGACATGTGGAGCACCTTCCCGCAGATTGATTCCGCAGCGGACCACATCAAGCTCACGGCGGGGCTGGAGAACATCGCGAAGGTCATGGACCGCGCCACGCTCATCCGCAGCTACACGGCGGGCGACCTCGGATTCATCCTGCATTCACGGCATCAATTTCAGTGGCACACCGGATATGCGCCGCCGCAGACGGTGGCGTGTCCGCATCTTGGTTCCATCATCGCGCGCACGCTGGGGCAGAAGAATCCGGCGGTGCCGGCCTTCATCAACATCGGACAGCGCTTCGACGGGGGCGAAGGCGAGGAGCTGAAGGCGTTCACCACCGCCGGTTTTCTCGGCAGCGAATTCGGGCCGTTCAACGTGCCGTTCCCCGAGGCCGCCGCCGACACCGTGCGTCCGCCGAAAGGCATGACGCCTTCGCGCTTCGAGAACCGCGATCAGTTCTACCGCAAGCTCGTCGAGAACTCGCCGGTCATGCAGCACGGCAGCGGTTTTCAACGCGAGTCGTTGTTGCGCTCGCTGGACAACGCGCACCGCCTCCTCAGTTCGCCCGCCGCGAAGGCGTTCGACCTCGCGCTCGAGCCGCTGGAGAACATCAAAAAGTACGCGCCGGATTACACGCCGGGGAAACGCTACGACTCCGCGCACCAGCGCACCGGCAGTTACGAGTCGGGCAACATCGGGCGCTTCGGACTCGGCTGTCTGCTCGCCCGCCGTCTGGCCGAAGTCGGCGCGCGCTACATCGAGGTCACCACGGAATACATTCCGTTCCTCAACTGGGACACGCACGAGAGCGGCCATGAAAAACTGGTCAACATGAAGCAGTCCATTGATGCCCCGGTCGCGCAGCTCGTGCGTGATTTGGAAGAGCGCGGCCTGCTCGACCGCACGCTCGTGGTGCTGGCCAGCGAGTTCAGCCGCGACTCGCTCATCGAGGGCAAGCCGGGCAACCTCGTGAAGGATCAAGTGCCCGTGCCGGACGCCATCGTGGACATGAAAAATTTCGGCCAGCACCGGCACTTCACCGACGCGGGCAGCGTGCTGCTCTTCGGCGGCGGGATGAAGCGCGGCCATCTCCACGGCGTGACTGCGCCGGAGCGCCCGTTCAAGACCGTGCAGGATCGCGTGGTCATCGAGGACTTGCACGCCACGCTGCTCACCGCGCTCGGCATCTCGCCCAAGCTGGCCTACGAGATCGAGAAGCGCCCGTTCTACGTGACGCGCGACGGGCTGGGGAAATCCATCCCGTCGTTGTTCGCGTGAGACTGCAGCCTTCAGATGGGGCGCGGGTTTTCCAACCCGCAGCAACGTGAAACAGAGAACGGTGCTCGCAAGTCCTTGCGCCCTCGACCGGCGAACATGGCTGCGGGTTGAAAACCCGCGCTCCGTGGCTTTCGCCAAACCAGGACATTTCCCAACCTTCGCGCCGCTTGATTTACCTTTCGCCTGATTTACGCTCGCGACCGCTTTTATGGAACTGAACAACGACGAAATCCGCCGCTACTCCCGCCACCTTATTCTCCCCGAGGTCGGCATGGCCGGGCAGAAAAAGATTTGCTCCACCAGCGTGCTCTGCATCGGCGCGGGCGGTCTGGGCTCGCCTATCACGATGTATCTGGCGGCGGCGGGCATTGGAAAAATCGGCGTGCTGGATTTCGACGTGGTGGATTTCTCGAACCTCCAGCGCCAGATCGCGCACGGCACCAGCGACGTGGGCCGACCCAAGACCGAGTCCGCGCGCGACACGATTAAGAGCATCAATCCGAACGTCGAGGTCGTCATTCACAACGAGCGCATCTCGGCGGAGAACGCCTTGGACATCATCCGCCCCTACGACATCGTGGTGGACGGCACGGATAATTTCCCCACGCGCTACCTCACGAATGACGCCTGCGTGCTGCTCAAAAAGGCGAACGTGTACGGCTCCATCTTCCGCTTCGAGGGCCAGGCCAGCGTGTTCGCGCCGCATCTCGGCGGACCTTGCTATCGCTGTTTGTATCCCGAGCCGCCGCCGCCCGGCATGGTGCCGAGTTGCGCGGAAGGCGGCGTGCTGGGTGTGCTGCCGGGCATCGTCGGCTGCATCCAGGCCACAGAGATTTTGAAGCTCGCCCTGGGCAAGGGGAGTTCGCTTGTCGGACGCCTGCTCCTGTTCAACGCGCTGGACATGAAGTTCCGCGAGTTAAAATTGCGCCGCGATCCCGCGTGCCCCATCTGCGGCGACCAGCCGACGATCAAGGAGCTGATTGATTACGAAGTCTTCTGCGGCATCCAACCCCAGTCCGTCGTCACCGGTGGAAATCCCGACGAAGTGACCGTGCAAGAAATGAAGAAGGCACTCGAAGACGCCTCGCTGAACATCAAGGTCATTGACGTGCGCGAGGCGGACGAACACCAGATCGCGCGCGTGCAGGGCGTGCCGCTCGTGCCGCTCAGCACGCTGCCGCAGAAATTCACGACGCTTGATCCGAACCAGCAGTATTACCTCCACTGCAAGAGCGGCGTGCGCTCGATGAAGGCGCTGAACTTCCTCCGCGAGCAGGGCTTCAAGTACCTGAAGAGCGTGAAGGGCGGCATCAGCGCGTGGGCGGACGAGATTGAT
>JAYVNY010000207.1:0-9579 GCA_043758205.1 Akkermansia sp. | reverse complement strand
CCGGGGCAAGCTGCGCGAGGGACGACAGGCTTACATCGTTTATGCGCGCGTGGATGTGGCGGACACCGAGGCGGGCATCAAGGCGGTGACCGCGGAGTTCGCGCGGTTGCAAAAGGAATTCGCCCCGCATCGCGTCGGGCTGCTGCACGGGCGGCTGAACTCGCGCGACAAAGATTCGGAGATGGAAAATTTCCGCGCGAACCGGGTGGGCGTGCTGCTCGCCACCTCGGTCATCGAAGTCGGCGTGGACGTGCCGAACGCGACGGTGATGGTGATCGAGAACGCGGAGCAGTTCGGACTGGCGCAACTGCATCAGTTGCGCGGGCGTGTGGGGCGCGGCGCGCATGAATCGTTCTGCATCCTGGTCGCAAACTTGAAAACGGAGAACGCCGCGCAACGCCTGCGCGTGATGGAAAAGTCGAACGACGGTTTCGAGATCGCCGAGGAGGATTTGAAATTGCGCGGCCCCGGTGAACTGCTCGGCGGCGCTCAAAGCGGGCTGCCACCCTTTCGTTTTGCGGATTTGGGCGGTGACCTGGACCTGGTGCAACTCGCGCGCGCGCGGGCGGCGGCCAGTCTTAAATCCGCCTAGCCACTGGGGCGCGCCACGCCTACCCCGTCTTCGCCGTGGGAAATTTTCGCCGCAGCCAGTGCAAGAAGGGAGTTACACAGCCTTGGTCGAAAGGCCCGATCGCCGCGCGCAGCAGCACGATGACGAGCACCGCGAGCAGCATCGTGACGAGCGTGTGGCTGAGGTAATGATTGCCGTTGAGCATCTGGTAGAGGCCCATCGTCCAGCCCATCGTGAAGCCGATGGCAAGGCCCGTGAGTTTTTGCGCGCGCGTCCGTCCCAGCACCCAGAGGCTCATCAAAGCGAATCCACCGCTCGCGTGTCCCGCCGGCCAGCACCGGCCCCGGTTCTTGCTTCCGCCACAGCAATTCTCCGGCGTGCGCTCCAAGAGTCCCACGGCCGGGCGCGTGCCGCCGTAGCGCACGAGTTGCCGCGGGCAGAACATGCCGGTCCAGGCTTTGAGCGAGCCGACGAGCGAGGGAATCAGCGTGAGCGCGAGGAAGACCACTGCGAGCTCGCGCTTCGGGAAACGCCAGCGCGGAGCCACCCAGCGGTGCGGTACCAAAAGCGCAACGAGCACCACGACGCCAAATATTTTTATGACCTGCAAGGGCCGGTTGTAGAATATGGCTTTCGCCCGACCGCTGTGTTTCACCAGCCAGCCGCCGGAGTTCGCGTCGTAAAAGTGATCCGAGATCCAGCCATCGAGCGGCGTGAACTCCGCAACGATGAGCACGGCAGCCAACGCCAGCAGCGTGAGGAGCGCAGTGCGTTTCCACGGGTGCTGCGGCGCGGTGACGGATGCGTTGGTCATGTTCGTGAACACTAGGTTGGAGGGGCGTGACTTGGCGACACGGAAGTGGCGTTCCTGCGACTGGAAGCGCTCTGCGCGGATGATTGCGGCACTCGGCTTTTGAACTGTTAGCCGGTGCGAAGAACTCGCGGCCCGCAGACGGAGCGCACAAATGGAACGCCTAAACTTACGCCAAAGAAAAAGCGCGCCGGATTGCTCCGGCGCGCTTTGATATTTCACTCACCAACGATCAATCCAGATCGCGGGGCGGCGCGGGGTCGCGCGGGGCCGCATCGGGATCAAACGCCGCCGGGGCCGGGCGGTCAGCACGGGGTTCGCCACCACGGTCGGGGCGCGGGCCACGGTCGCCACCACCGAAGCCGCCACGGCCTCCACGGTCGCCGCCGGGACGAGGGCCACGATCACCACCACGACCGCCACGGTCGCCGCCGCCGCTGCGCGGGCCGCGGTCACGATCACCACCGGGACGAGGACCGCGATCACGGTCGCCACCACCGCCGCCGCTGTCGGGGCCGTGCTTGGCTTCGTGGTCGGCTTTTTCCTTGGCCGCGAGTTCCTGATCTTTTTCTTCCATCGCGGCGCGACGGGAGAGGCGCACCCGGCCCTTCTCATCCACGCCGAGACATTTCACCCACATCTCGTCGCCCATCTTCACGATGTCCTCGGTCTGCCGAACACGGAAGTTGGCGAGTTCGCTAATGTGGACGAGGCCGTCCTTGCCGGGAAGGAATTCGACGAAGGCGCCGAATTCTTTGAGCGTCACGACGCGGCCACGGTAAATGCGGCCGGTCTCCGCTTCCGCCGTCATGCCTTCGATCTCGCGCTTGGCGATTTCGATGCCGTCGGGGTTGGTGGAGAAGATGCGCACGGTGCCGTCGTCTTCGATGTTGATCTCGCAGCCGGATTCGTCCACGAGGCGCTTGATGTTTTTGCCGCCGGGTCCGATGAGCAGGCCGATTTTCTCGGGGTTGATCTTCACCGTGACGATGCGCGGGGCGTACTTGCTCATCTCGGTGCGAGGCTCGGAGATGACCTTGGCCATCTCAGCGAGAATGGCGAGACGCGCGGTATAGGCGCGGTGGATGGTTTCCACCATGATCTGGGGCGGCAGGCCGCGCAGCTTGAGGTCAAGCTGGAAGCCGGTGATGCCCTTGGCCGTGCCGGCCAGTTTGCAGTCCATGTCGCAGAACGCGTCTTCCCAACCAATGATGTCGGTGAGGAGCGTGTATTTGGAAATGTTGTCGCCGGTGTATTCGGCGCAGATGCCGATGCTGATGCCGCCGACGGGGCTTTTGAGCGGGACGCCTGCATCAAGCAACGCCAGCGTGCCGCCGCAAACGGAAGCCATCGAGGAAGAGCCATTGGACTCCATGATCTCGCTGGTCACGCGCACGGCGTAGGGATAATCCGCGAGCGGAAGCATTGGCTCGATGGAACGCTCGGCGAGCGCGCCGTGGCCGATTTCGCGACGGCCCGGTCCCATGATGCGGCCGGTTTCGCCGACGGAGAAGTTCGGGAAGTTGTAGTGCAGGAGGAAACGCTTGGTGGTCTTGCCGCCGGTGTAGGCGTCGAATTCCTGCACATCTTCGCCCGTGCCCATGGTTACGAGCGTGATGGCCTGGGTCTCGCCGCGTTGGAACAGGGCGGAACCGTGGGCGCGCGGCAGGATGCCGACTTCGCAGACGATGGGGCGGATGCCTTCGGGCGTGCGGCCGTCGAGGCGCTTGCCGTCCTTCAACACCAATTTGCGCACGGCTTCTTTCTGGATGTAGTAGAACGCGTCCTTGAGGACGAAGTCCGTGACCTTCTCCGCGCCGAATTTCTCGACGAGCTTCTTGCTCACTTCGTCCGTGACGGCCTTGACGGCGGCTTCACGGGCGAGTTTGGCGGTCGTGAGCAGGGCGGCGGTGATTTTTTCGCCCGCGAGACTCTTCGCTTCGGCGAGAATTTCCTCGGGGACGATGTTGACGGTGATGGCGCGCTTCGGCTTGCCCACGAGCTTCGCGAGTTCCTGCTGCGCCTTGATGACGGGTTCGCACGCGGTCTGCGCAAACGCGAGCGCCTTGATGAAATCTTCCTCGGTGATTTCCTTCGCCGAGCCTTCATACATGACGACTTCGCCTTTGGCGTTGCCGACATAGACGAGGTCGAGGTCGCTCTCGACGGCTTCGGTGTGCGTCGGGTTGGCGATGAACTCGCCGCCCACGCGACCCACGCGGCACGCGCCCAACGGGCCATCCCACGGAATGTCGCTGACCGTCAGCGCGGCGGACGCGCCGATGATGCTGAGGATGTCGGGATCGTTCTCGCCATCCGTGCTCAACAAAATTGTTTGCACCTGCACTTCGTTGTACCAGCCCTTCGGAAAGAGCGGGCGAATCGGGCGGTCGGTGAGACGGCAGGTGAGAATTTCCTTTTCCGACGGACGACCTTCGCGCTTGAAGTAGCCGCCGGGGAACTTGCCGGCCGCCGACGCGCGTTCGCGGTAGTCAACGGTGAGCGGGAAAAATTCCTGGCCGGGCTTGGCCTTCGTGGCCGCGACGGCGGCGACGATGATGACCGTCTCGCCGAGCGTGACGACGACGGAACCATCCGCCTGCTTGGCGATCTTGCCGGTTTCGATGTGGATGTCTTTGCCACAGACTGTGGCTGTTACCTTATGGGGCATTTGTTTTCTTCTCCTGTGACTGCCGCCCCCGAAGAAACTTCAGTGAACTCCGAACCGAGTCGGAGCTGATTGAAATTACTTAGAGGCGGTCAGGCACCATACGCGTTTGGTTGTTGAAGTCACCGGCCCGCCGCGTGATGCGTTCCGATGAAACTGAAACGCGCGCCCGGGTGGCGCGCGTCTCGAAATTTATTTCCGCAATTTCAGCTTCTTGGTGATCGCCACGTAACGCGGGGCGTTCTTTTTGTGGAGGTAATCCAGCAGCTTGCGGCGCTGGCTGACCATTTGCAGCAGCCCGCGGCGGGAGCTGTGGTCCTTCTTGTTCTTCTGCAAATGCTCGGTGAGTTCATTGATGCGGCTCGTGAGCAACGCAATCTGGACATCGGAAGAACCCGTGTCTTTTTCGTGAATCCGCACGCCTTCGATAACTTTCGCTTTCTCCATAACAACTACTGCTTCTTTTTAATTTTGAGTGGCGGAGCCTAGGGGCCGTGATTTGGGGTGTAAAGTTTTTTTCCGGGGCTTTTGGGATGTCGCAAGTGGACATCCCCAGATGTTCCGGCTAAATCCAGCCGCATGAAATCACTCCGCTTTTTGAGCCTGCTGGCTTTGCTTTTGCCGATGACGGCCAGAACTGGCTTTACCGCCGAATCCATCATCACCCCCGGCGCAACGCTGGAAAAGCTCGGCGGCGGCTACGCCTTCACCGAAGGCCCGGCGGTGGATCGCGACGGCAACGTCTTCTTCACCGACCAGCCGAATGACCGCATCGTGAAGTGGAGCGCGGCGGATGGAACGTTCTCCGACTGGCTGAAACCCGCCGGGCGCGCGAACGGCACTTACTTCGACCAGAAAGGCAATCTGCTCGCCTGCGCCGACGGGGAAAATCAGCTCTGGTCCATTGCGCCGGACAAGACCGTGACCAAGCTGGTGTTCAATTTTGAAGGCAAGCTGCTCAATGGCCCGAATGATTTGTGGATTCGTCCCGACGGTGGCCTCTACTTCACCGACCCACTCTACAAACGCGACTACTGGAAGCGTGACCCGAAGATGCAGCAGGACGGCCAGCACGTTTACTTCCTGACGCCGAACCAGAAGATCGTCCGCCGCGTGACCACTGATTTGAAGCAGCCCAACGGCATCATCGGCACGCCCGACGGCAAGACGCTATACGTCGCCGACATTGGCGCGCGCAAAACTTACTCCTACGAAATTCAAAACACCGGTTCGCTGACCAACAAACAACTCTTCTGCGAACTCGGCTCCGACGGCATGACCATTGATAACGAGGGCAACCTCTACCTCACCGGCAAAGGCGTGACCGTCTTCGACAAAACCGGAAAACAGATCGAGCAAATCCCCGTGTCCGAGGGTTGGACCGCGAACGTGACCTTCGGCGGTAAAGAGCGCGACCTGCTGTTCATCACGGCGAGCAAGAGTGTCTATGGTTTGAAGATGCGCGTGAAGGGGGCGAAGTAGGGCCGGGCAGAAATCGCCGAGGTTGCCGGGAAACTCTGCGCGCCGCAGCGGTCCTGAATTTCCGCCGGGTGCCTCCGTCGAAAACGGCCACATGATGAGATTGATGTTCACGAAGGTTTGGCGGCGGATGGTTTTGGTTTCCGTGTTGGCTGGCGGCGGGTTGCTCGCCGCAGAAACTCCGCCGGCGGCCAAGCCCGCGAAGAAGACGGGCACGAAGTGGGACTTGATGGAGCACGGGCCGTTTCTGTCGAGCTACCTGGACACGCAGCCGAAGATCAACAAGTGCGTGAGCCTGAACCTGGGGAACGGCGCGACGGTGGCGTTCGACACGGAGATGTGCAAGCTGGCGCTGGGCTGGACGGGCGGCTTCGTGAAGTTGCCGACGGGGCGCGATGGTCTGGAAGGCATGCCGAAGCCGGATAGCACGAACATCGTTTTCACCACGCCCGCCGGGCCGGGCTGGGCGGACGCGAACGGGGATTTCACGGATGGGCGGCCGGAGTTTAAGAACCGGAAGTACGGCCCGCTGCCGAAGGAGCATGTGAAGTGGAAGGGGATTTATCTGGATGGCGATCAGGCGGTGCTGAGTTACACGGTTGGGAAGGCGAACATCACTGAGAAGCATCGTTTCGAGGCAGGGCTGAGAGTATTCATTCGCGAGTTGGAAATTAAGTCGGTGAAGCGACCTCTCCTCACAGTGTTGTGCGAAGCGAAGAAGGGCGCGACCATTCGGGCCGGAGCCGCGATCGTGCCTCAAGGTGATGAAGCAGTGGTAATCGCGGTCACAGGTGGTGGTGAACTGGTGCTGGGGACCAATCAGACGCTGCTGCTTAAACTGCCTGCCAAGAATACGTCTGTGGTGGTACTGATGTGGCGGGGAGCGGTCAAAGAGGCTGAAAGCTGGGCGGCTGATTTATTGAGCAGAAGCATATTGCCAGGTGTGTCGGTGACGGCGGTGTCAAAAAAAGGCGGTGCCCCGCGCTGGGGCGCTCCCTTCGCCGTGCCCGGCAAACTCAGCACGGACACGAACAGTCCCTACGTCGTGGACACCATCACCGTGCCGGAGACCAATCGTTTCAACTCCTGGATTCGTTGCAGCGGTCTCGACTTCTTCAAGGGCGGCACGCGCGCCGCCGTCTGCTCCGTCTCCGGCGACGTGTGGCTGATTGATAACATTGACGACAAGCTCGACCGCGTGACGTGGCAGCGTTTCGCCACCGGACTTTTCCAACCGCTCGGTTTGAAGATCGTGGATGACGTGGTGAACGTGCTGGGCCGCGATCAAATCACGCGCCTGCACGACTTGAACAAGGACGGCGAGGCGGACTTCTACGAAAACTTCAACAACGACATCGCGGCGTTTCAGGAATACCACGAGTTCGCGCTCGATTTGCAGACGGACTCGAAGGGCGATTTCTATTTCGCCAAGGGCGGCAACCTCGGCGATGCCAAGCACCCGCACAACGGCAACGTCATCAAGGTGAGCAAGGACGGCTTGAAGCTGGAGACGTTCGCGAACGGCTTGCGCGCGCCGAACGGCATGGGCATGGGGCCGCACGATGAAATTTCCGTGAGCGACAACGAGGGCAACTGGGTGCCGGCGTCGCGATTCAGCATCATCAAGCAAGGCGGCTTCTATGGTCACGTGAACAACGCGTTCAAAACACCGAAGCCGACGACGTATGACAATCCCGTGTGCTGGCTGCCGAAGAACATTGATAACTCCAGCGGCGGCCAGGTGTGGGTGACGAGCCAGAAGTGGGGACCGTTCGAGAACGACATGCTGCATCTGAGTTACGGCCATTGCGCGCTGTTCAAGGTGTTGCTCGACAAGGTGGACGGCGAGTATCAGGGCGGCGTGGTGCGGTTTCCGCTGAAGTTTGATTCGGGCATCATGCGCGGACGTTTCAACGAGCGCGACGGGCAGCTCTACGTCACAGGCTTGATGGTCTGGCAATCGGACGGCGCGCGGAAGGGCGCGGTGCATCGCGTGCGTTACACCGGCAAGCCCGTGAACATGCCGACGAAGTTGCATGCCACGAAGCAAGGCGTGGAACTGACCTTCACCTCACCGCTCGACGAAGCCAGCGTGGCCGACACGGGCAACTGGGCGGTGGAGCAATGGAACTACAAGTGGACGGCGAACTACGGCTCGCCGGAATTCTCCGTCGCTGACCCGGAGCAGAAGGGCCACGACAAGGTGGAGCTGAAATCCGCGAAACTGCTGGCGGACAAGAGAACCGTGTGGCTGGAAATCCCGACGATTCAGCCCGTGATGCAGATGAAGATTTCCGCGAACGTGAAGGCGAAGGATGGTTCACCGGTGAAGCAGGACGTGTGGAACTCGATCTGGAAGCTGGCGGAGAAGTGATTTCCTCGTAGCTGCGTCTCGGCAGAGCGCAGTCATAAAAAATACAGCCGCGCTCTCACGAACGCGGCTGAAGAAAGCTCAGGACGGCGTGCGATTACTTGCGCGCCGTTTCTTTTTTTGCCGCGCGGTGTTTCACCATGGCGCGCAGCGTGAGGAGCAGAATGGAGGTCAGTGCGAGAAACGCCGCGATGTGATCCGCGCCGGCGAGCGGCTCAGAAACCTGCGCCACCGGATCGGTGAGCGCATGGCCGGGATGGGCCGAGACCAACACCACGGAAACCATTCCCACGACGAGAACCGCTGCGAACTTGCTGAACTTCATCTGCATGGCGCGCAGGCTAGGGGAGTGGTCCGCCGAAGTTCAAGCTCCGGCTTGTCCGGAGCGATTCATTTCCTGAGGCGGACGAACTGTTCGACATACTTTCCGAGCAAGTCAGCCTCCAGATTCACCGCGTCGCCGACCTGGCGCTCGTGCAACGCCGTGACCTCGTAGGTGTGCGGGATAATCCACAATCGGAAGCCGCGCTTGGTCACGCTCGCGACGGTCAGGCTGATGCCGTCCACCGCGATGGAGCCTTTGAAAATGACGTAGCGCAAGACTTCCGGCGGCGCGCTGATGTCGAGCAGATGATCGGCCCCGGCGCATGCCCAGCGAATGATTTTCCCGGTGCCGTCAATGTGGCCGGTGACGAAGTGTCCGCCGAGTCGGCCGTTGGCGGCGAGGGCGCGTTCCAGATTTACTAACGCGCCCGGTCGGGCCAGTTGCAGGCTGGTGCGGGTCCAAGTTTCACGAAGCAAATCAAATTGCAGCTTCACCCCGCCTTTGACCCGCGAGATTCTCGTAACGGTGAGGCAGCAACCGTTGACCGCGATGCTGTCGCCCGTGCGCGTGCCGCGCGCCACAAGTCGGGCGCACACCGTGAGTTGGATGGCTTGGGCCGCCTCGCGGATGCTTTCCACAACGCCCGTTTCCTCGACTATGCCGGTGAACATGCGGGGACAGCGTCGCCAATCGCGGGAGAAGTCACAACCCCGCATTCGGTCGAAACACAACCCCGCATTCGGTCGAAAACCCACCGGTCTGCTGCTCAGAATTCCCCCTCGACACACCCCCGCCCATGAATATATTGCCGCCCATAGCCCGTCCATTGGTCGTTCCCCGAAGCTGGGTCGCTTGGTGGAACACCAAAACGGACTAGAGCGCCGGACTCTCACCGGCAACAACAGTTAAAAAATAAGATGAAATCCATCAAGTCACTCATTGCCGTCGCGTGCGTTCTCGCCGTGCTCGGCGCGGTCAGCGCTCGTGCAGAATCCTGCTGCGACAAGGCCAAGGCCAAGGGCGAAGCTTGCGCGCATCCCTGCTGCAAGGCCGCCGCCAAAGACGGCAAGACCTGCGAAAAGTGCAATCCGAAGAAAGAAGAGAAGAAGTAATTTTCTTCCGCAACTCTCAAGCGGCCGGCTCAGTAGCTGGCCGCTTTTTTTTGCCGTGGAGCGAACTGCGCGGACGGGAAGAGAAAGATTTGGAATTTTCCCGGGTGCATCCGAAGGGCCTGTTGCCCAAAGGCCTCGGCGGCGCCGGCGGTCGGGAGAAGCGGAGGTCTGGGATTTCCACGCGCCTGAAATCTCCCCTGGGATCAGCGCGACGCTTCAGAGGCCCGGCTGACGCGACCACG
>JAYVNY010000206.1:0-12315 GCA_043758205.1 Akkermansia sp. | reverse complement strand
GTGCTGCGCGATCCCGACGCCTTCCTCGCCCGCGCGCGCGTGCTCAAGGCCGGGCGCAGTTCCACCGTGGGCGCAGCGGACGTACTGGTGCTCAAGCGTCACAACTTCAAGAAGCCGCTCAACCTCGCGAAAGACCTGGCGCGCGGTTCGCGTGGGCGGCGCGATTTTCTCAAGGGTTATCATCTCGAGCTGTGCGGACTCCCCACCGCGCGCGTGCTGGCCACGGCGGATCATCGCGTGCTGGGCCTGCCGCGGCGCAGCTTCGTGCTGATGGAGGAAATCCCCGACGCCCACGACGCCGCCCACGCCAGCGTGCCCGAACTGGTGAGCCTGGCCCGGCTCATCGCGCGCTTGCACCACGAAGGTTTCACCCACCGCGACTTGAAGGAGACGAACATTCTTTTCCGCGCGGGCGTTCCGCACCTGATTGATTTAGATGGGTTGAAATTCGTGACCACCGTAACGCCTGGCGAAGCCGCCGCCAATTTGCGTCGCCTGGCCGAGGGGCTTTCAGTCGCGGGAAAATTGACCCGCGCCCAGTTCCTCGCGGGCCTGCGGGCCTACTGCCGGGCGAGAAAAGTTTTTCCGCGCGAACTGTTTCCACGCGCGCGGGCCAAAGGTTGATCTGACTGCGTGTCTCCGATTGTGCAATCCGCGCGGCGTGACCTTTCACCGCCGCTTGCTGTCCACGAAGGCCCACGCCGCGCCGAGCAACAGGCCCGAGGTGTGCGCGGTGTTGGCGATGGGGCCAAAGAAGCCCGTGAAACAGGCGCCGAACCAAATCATCGCCCAAATCATGCTCTGACGGTCGAGACCAATTCCTGCGGACGGATCAAATCTTCCACGCACCCAGCAGTAACCAATCAATGCATAGTTAACACCCGACATGCCGCCAAACACCGGCTGCCCCTGCCACCAATACTCAGCCGTGTTCGAGAAGGCGCCGGCGAACAGGACGAACGCGGCGAAATACAGTGAACCCAACCGCGCTTCAAACAAACCCCCGAGGTCTCGCAGCCACATCATGTTGAACAAAATGTGCGCGATGAGAATTCCGCTGGTGGGAAAGTGAATCAAGATGGGGGTGACTATCCGCCACACTTCACCACGCCGCACTTCATTGAAGAACCCGTTCTGCACCGAGATGAACAATCCCGAGACACGTTCCAAGTCGCGGCCGAAATTCGACAGCAGAAACACGCCCACGCAAATGGCAATCAGCGCATACGTCACCACGCCGAAGCCGTGGCCGGTCAGGCCGGGGAGCAATTTCTTCCCGCTCACCACGCGCTTGCGATAGGCCGCGTCCCCGGCTTGGGCCTCGGCGCGCAACTTCGCAGCGGGCGAGCCGGCCTGATATTTCGCGTTGTGTGGATTCGCACGGAACTCGGCGAGCAGTTGCGTGGCGGTCGCGACGTGATCATCCGAACGCACCCAGATGGCCCATTGATCTCCCTCACGCTCGAAGTCGGTTTCGATCTCCTGCACGTAGAGAAAATCACCGAACGTCCGCGCGTCCTTGTCGTTATTAAAATGCCCAATCAGTCGCATGTGCGGCGTTTCGTAACAGCAACCTCCGCGCAATGCACGCGGGGAGTCGTTGATGCCAAGGTGGGCCGCCTGTCCTCATCGCGCCGCGCTGAAATAGGAATTGAGCTGAGGAACGTGGAAGAGCCTCACCCCGGCGCACGCGGAACGACGACGCGCCACCTCGCGGGGCTTTCCGTCACCCGTTCCAATTAAAAAAAGGTTCAGACGCACCCGCGATTCACCGTCCCGTCACTTGACGCTCGGAAACGGGCTTCCTAACGTCACGGTGCATGACCAACCCAGCCTTTCGCACCCTGCTCGCGCTGTTTCTGCTGCTCCCGGCGGCGCACGCACAGATTGTTTTCTCCAACCTTCTTTCGCCCACAAACGGCGGGGCCATCGTGCGCTTCACGGCTTCGCATACGAATGTCATCGGGCTGATTGATGCGTCGAAGCGGAATCCGCCGCCGTCCAGCGAAGGAAAATTTCCGCAGGAGATCGTCTTCGCCTTTCGCGACGACGCGGAGGCGCTGATCGAGCGTGTGGCCATCAAGCCCGACGCGCGCACCGGGAAAACCAACTGGGCCAAGCGCGTGAGCGTGCTCGTGAGCACGAAGAATCCGCTGGAAGGTTTCGAGGAGGCGGGTGTGCTCAGTCTGGAGCAGGAGGCGACGCAGCAGGAACTCGCCATCAACAAGCGCGCAAAATATCTAAAGCTCCGCGTCATCGAAAACTTCGGCGGCAAGCACCTCAGCCTCGGCGAAGTGAAAGCCTACGAAGGCACCGAGCCGGGCTACGTTTCTGTTTTGCAACGTCCGCTCACCGTCCGCACGCCGCGCACGAATGCCGAAGCGGCGCTGCTGCAAAAAGACCTGAACGAGCCGAACGATTCCGCGAGCGCGGCGACCAAGATTGTCTTCGGTCAGACGTTGGCGGGGAGCATCAATCCGCCCGGCGAGTACGACTTTTTTTCTTTCACGCAGCCGGCCGGTTCACGCGTGGTGACGATGAGCCTCGCGGGCGAGCCGAACATCCGCACGTCCCTCGCGCTGCAACGCGAAGGGCAGACGGTGAAGGAGTTTGACCCGAGCAAGGCCGTGGTCGAGCGCGCGGATTTGTCGTGGCTCGTCGAGCCGGGCGAACACACGGTGCGCCTGACGGAACCGCCCGTGAGCCTGGTGCTGATCTGGGATTCCAGCACGAGCATGAGGGGCAACGAGGCGGCGTTGCAGCGCGGGGTGGAAGCGTTCATCGCGCGCGTCAAGGCCCCCGACCGCGTGCATCTGATCCAGTTCAGCAGCAAGGTTGAAGTGTTGACGACGAATTTTTCCAGCGACTCGGCGGCGCTGCTCGCGCTGTTCAAGAAGAGCTACAAGCTCACGAGCGGCACCGCCTTTCTCGACGCGGTGCAAAAGGGCACGCAGCTCCTCGAAGGCGTCCCCGGCAACCGCGCCATCGTGGTGATGACCGACGGCGCGGACACGCAGAGCCAGACGCCGCCCGCCGCCTTCTGGCAGATGCTCGCGGACCAGCGCATCCGCCTCTACACCATCGGACTCGGCAAGGAGTTGAACCGCTTTATGGACAAGACCGGCAACACGTCGAAGCGCGCGCTGGCCCACTACGCTGCGGCGTCGAACGGACGTTTCTTCTTCACGGAGAACGCCGGGCAGTTGCTCAATCTCTACGAGGAAATTTCCAGCGAACTGCGCTCCATCTCGCAATATCAATTCACCGTGAAACCGAGCGCGGGCGACGGCGCGCTGACGGTGAACGCGCTGGCCGGCACACGCGTGGTGACGAACGCGCACACGCCGATGGAAATCATCTTCGACGCGTCCGGCTCAATGCGGGAAAAACTCGGCGAGCGGCGGAAGATTGAAATCATGAAGCAGGTCATCCCGCAGATCATTGACGCGATGCCGGCCAACCAGCAGATCGCGCTCCGCGTGTATGGACATCGGATTGATTCGCAGCGGCCCGGCGCGCGCACGGACTCTGAACTCGTCCTGCCGCTCGGCACCGTGGACAAGGAGAAATTAAAGAACGCGATTCTGGCCCTGCCCACGCGCGGCACCACGCCGATTGCCTTTTCCCTCCAACAGTTGCCGCAGGATTTCGCGAACGTGCCCGGCGACAAAACCATTGTGCTCGTGACCGACGGGCGCGAGGAGGCGGGCGGCGATCCGGTGAAGGTTGTGCGCGAGCTGCTGGAGAGCGGCTTCAAGTTTCGCCTCAACGTGGTCGGCTTCGCCCTCGCCGACCGCGAGAGCAAACAGCAGATGCAGACCATCGCTGAGATGACCGGCGGAAAATTTTACGACGCGGGCAGCGCGGCGGGCCTGCGTGACGCGATGGAACGCTCCGTGGTCGAAGAATCGCTGGCGCTGCCGTACACGCTGCTCGACGCGGCGGGCGCGGAAGTGTATCGCGGTACCACGAGCCGCACCGCCGCCGCCGTGCCGGAAGGCGTCTTCACCCTGCGCGTGGAAAAGGCAGGCAAGCCGCTGGTCGTGCCGAATGTTCGCATCGTGGCAAAGGCCGCGACGCGCGTGGAACTGGCGCGCGAGGGCGAAGAATTTTCGGCGGCGGTGACGATGGGACAGTAGCCATCCAGTGCCGGGAGGTTTGCGCTCTATTCCCCGATAAAATGCACGACCACGCGACGGCGATGCGCGTGGGTGCGGTGTTCCCAGAGATAAATTCCCTGCCAAGTCCCCAGCGCAAGTTCGCCGTGCGTGATGGGAATGGTCAGATTCACCGCCGTGAGCGCCGTGCGGATGTGGGCGGACATGTCGTCACCGTCCGGCACGAGGCGCGCGAAGAAGGACTCGAAGTCTACGCGCACGTCCGGGTCGGCGTTCTCCTGAATGAGCAGCGAGGCCGACGTGTGCTGGAGATGCAGCGTGACTTGGCCGTTCTGGATTTTCGTGGCGCGCAGCAGCGCGGAAACTTCTTCCGTAAAATCGTGAAACGCGCGCCCACGCGTGGTGATGGTGATCTCGTGCTGGGACTGGCGCAGCATGGGCGGAAAGCCTACGGCTTGATGTCGAGCATCTTCTCCAACTGCGCGTTGCGCGGATGCCCGCCGTCGCGCGCCTTCTGGTAATGCCAGCGCGCCAGCGCCAGCGCGGGCGGCGTCTGTGTGGCATAGACCACGGCGAGATTGTTGTGGGCCACGGCGTTGTTCGGCTGGAGTTGAATCGCGCGCCGCAGCGCCGCCTCGGCCGGACCGCGCTGCCCCTTCTCGCTCAATACGATACCGAGATAATTTTGCGCGTCCGCGTAATCAGGATTCGATTGCGCGGAACGGCTCAGGGCGTCGAGCGCCTGGTCCATTTTGTTTTCGCGATAGCGGATGCGGCCCAGCACGTAGAGGCTGAAGTAATCGTCCGGGTCGAGCGTGAGCGCCTTGGTCACGGACTTTTCCGCGCCCTCGTAATTGTTCAGTTCGACTTGCGCGGAGGCGAGGTTGCCGAGCGTGGTCACGTTGTTTTCGTCCTGATGCAGCACTTCGAGATAATTTTTTTCGGCCTCGGAAAATTGCGCGGTGGCAAAAGCGCGCTCGGCGGCACGCAGCAACGGACCGGCTCCGGGCGGCACGCCGCGCGAAACTTTGGGCCGCTCTTTCTCAATGGGCGCGACGCCGGTGAACGGCACGGCCGAGGACGGCGCAGCGACGTTGGCGACCAGCGCCGCAGGCGGGCGGTTGAAGAGCGCGAGTTCATCCGACGAGTACGGCGCGGGCTTGGCTTCCAAGGACTGCACACGCGCGCGGAGCGTGAGCAACTCGCGTTGCGCGTCCGGCGGCATGGCCGGAATGGGCGCGAGGGCGCTCTGTCGCTGATTCTGTTGCGCGACCTGTTTCCAGAGTTCGAGCTGCTTCTGGAGGCCGAGCGATTCGCCCGCAATTCTCCGCATCGCCGTGTCGCTCTCGGCAGCTTGCGCGGCGTATTGCGCGCGGGCGGCGTCGGCGGCGGTGGAGAGCGCGGCGTATTTGTCGCGCCACTCGGCGGTCTGTTTTTTTAACACGTCGTTCTCGGTGTGGAGCGCGAGGATGGTGTCATTCTGCTCCTTGAGTTTGTCCGTGAAATCAGGCGGCGCGGGTGCATTCGTCGGCGTGCTTTTCTGCGCGGCGACCTGGGCCTTGATGAGTTCGTTTTCTTTCAGCAACGAGCGGATGCGCTCTTCGGCCTTCGCCAAGTCACGCGGGTCCACCATCGCGGGCTGGGCGGAGAGGGCTTCCTTCAGTTTGGCGCCGAGAGTTTTGTTGTCCTGCTTCAGCCGCTCAATCTCCGTCTGCAACTCACGCACTTGATCAAACTCCGCCGACATCGGCAGCGCGGTGCCGGGCGGCAAACTGTTCGTCGGCTTTGGCAGCAAACCTGTTTCCGGCGGCATGGTCGTATTGGCGGCAGGCGCGGGCTGGCTCTTCGCCGCGAGCGCGGCGGTGATGGGTGCGAGTTTGGTGGCGACGTAGTTCAGGCGGTAATTGATCACCCGCTCGTTCCAGCCGGGGAAGATCGTGCGGAAGCGGGTGAGACCTTGCTGCGCCTCGGCGTAGCGCAATGCCGCCGCGCGCTGATCGCCCATGTCGTTCAGCCGGTCGGCCTCCTGGATGGACTGATAGATGCGCACGTATTGCTCATCCGGCCCTTGCGCGCGCGCGACGGCGCACGCGAGGACGATCCCGGCAAACAGGCAGAGCAAACGGTTCATGCTTACGAGTCTAGGCGCGGCACGCGGGCTTGGCAATTCCCCGGCTCAATGCGGAGCCGCCGCCATTCCGCCTGCCGCGCCTGCCTTCCGTTTTGGTGGATGGAAAAACAGTGCGAGCGCCACCGCCGCCACCGTGGAGCAGGCCAGCGGCACGAGGAACAGCCCCTTGAAATCCGTCACGCCATTCTGTGTGAAAACCGTTTGCATCAGGTACGGGCAGAGGGTGTTCGCCACCAGCGCACCCGCGCCGAGAATCATCACGTTAAACAGACCCTGCGCGCTGGAACGCACGTCCTTGGGGAAATGTTCGTCCACGAAAATATAAACAGTGGCGAAGAAGAACGCGTAGCAAATGCCGTGGAGAATCTGCACGAGGATGATCAGTTCTTTGTGCTGCGGCAGAAACGCATAGACCGCGAAGCGCCCGGCGTGGCCGAGAATTCCGACGATCATCGTGGTGCGCCAGCCGAACTTCTTGAGCGTGGCGCCGAGCACGAACATGGTGAGGATTTCCGCAATCTGGCCGATGCTCATCACCGGCATGATCCAGTTGCTCGCGATGCCCACGCCGCCGGCCGCCGTGCTCGCGCCGAGGAAGGAGCCGGTCCAGTTGAAGTAGGCGTTGTGGACGAAGGAATCAACGAACGTCACGATCCAGAGCACGAGCACGAACGGATGTTTCAGCAGCTTGGCCGCATCGAGCCAGGCTAGGCTCTGGCCCGCGCCACCGGCAGATTTTTTCGCCGGCGTGTGCGGCAGCGTGAGGCTGAACGCCGCGAGAACGAGCGAGGCAATGCCCGCGACGACGAACGTCCAGCGCGTGGCCGCTTTCGCCACGTCACCCGTGAGCGGATGCGAGAGCGCCGCGCTGATCCAGTCCACGAAGCCCGCCGGGTTGACGGCCTGCACCGCCGCCCAATCCACAAAGATGAACGTGAACGGCCAGGCCGCGAGAATCCAGCCGATGGTTCCGCCCATGCGCACGATGCCAAACTCCTGCTGCGCGTCCTTCATCGCCGCGAAGGCAATGGAGTTCGTGATCGAAATCGTCGGCACGTAGAGCAGGCAGTGGATGAACATCAGGCCGAAGAACGGCCAGAACTCCTTCGTAAAGCCGCAGCCCAGGATGGCCAGTCCGCCGACCACATGGCTGAAGGCGAGAAACTTCTCCGCCGCAAAATTTCGGTCCGCAAACTGGTTGCTGAAAAACATGCCGACAATGGCGGCGATGGGGAAGGCGTTCAGAATCCAGGCCTGCTGGCCCGGCGTGAAACCAAGGCTGGGCAAGTAGCCAAAAATCAACGGGAGCCACGCGCCCCAGATGAAAAACTGGAGGACCATCATCAGAAACAGTTTGAAGCGAATGGCTTTGTGCATAGGTGATTGGCGCGGAGCCTACGCGGACGAAGTGAAACGAGGCAAGCTCGCGTCGCAGCAGGGAAAGTAATCAGTAACTCAGTCGCCAGTCGCGAGCGACGCAATGTTTTACTGATGACTGGCTCACTGATTACTTTCCCCACCCCTTCACGTTCCCTACCCTGCCCGCATGCAAATCGCCTTCAAAGAATGGGCCGTGATCGTGGACGCGCTGGGCAGCGGTGAGCAGGTCCTCATTCTGCGCAAGGGCGGCATCAGCGAGGGAAGCGGCGGATTTCAGATCGAGCACGAGCGGTTCCTGCTTTTCCCCACGCTGTTTCATCAGCAGCGCGAGTCGGTGCTGCCAGCGGCGCAACGACGTTATGATTTGATTGCCCCAGGCTTGTCCGCTGACGTGTTGCGGCTGGAATACTTCGCCGAAGTCGTGGATTGGAAATTTCTCGACTCGCTCGCCGACGCACAACGGCTCGTCGGCCACCACGTCTGGCGCGAGGAAGTGATCCGCGAGCGTTTCGACTGGGGAAAGACCAAGAGCATCTACGCGATGGCCGTGCGCGTGTTCCGCCTGCCGCAAGCGATTGAACTGCCGATGCGCGCGGAATACGGCGGGTGCAAATCGTGGATTGATCTGGGCCAGGCGATTCACACGGATGGAGCGAAACCGGCGTTGGAAGAATCGGCGTTTCAAATCAAGCTCGAACAGTTTCGGGCCGCGCTGAATGGTTCACCGTCCGCCAGCGGGGCGCTGGCTTACATGAAATGAAACTCCCGCCCATCATCCTCGCCTCCGCCTCGCCACGTCGCGCGGAACTGCTGCGCGAGATCGTGGCTGAGTTCCAGGTGATTCCGGGTCACGCCGAAGAATTTCAGCCCGAGCACCTCTCACCCGCCGAGGCCGGACTGCTGAACGCGTATCGCAAGGCCCGCGTCATAGCCAAGAAGTTTCCCGACGCGCTCGTCATCGGCGCGGACACGGAAGTCGTTTTAGGGCGGCGCATTTTTGGCAAGCCGCGTGACCTCGCCGACGCCCACACGATGCTCGCTGATCTGGAAGGACGCGAGCACCTGGTCATCACCGGCGTATGCCTCCTTCACCTGCGCCGTCATCGTCAGAAACTTTTCTCCGTGACCACGGGCGTGAAATTCAAGCCGCTGCGCGCCGATGAAATCGCGGCGTACCTCGCGCTCATCCACCCGCTTGACAAGGCGGGCGCATACGCCATCCAGGAACACGGCGAAAAAATAGTCGCGAAAATCGAAGGCTCGTTCTCGAACGTGGTGGGGCTGCCGGTGGAGCGACTCCGCGAGGCATTGGCAGCGTTCAAACTTTAAGCGCACTTGTTCCGCGCTATCCGCTCTGCATTCCGCGTTGGAAAATCAGCCCAAGATGCGGCTGCCCTGCGTGAGGAAGATGCCCTTCAAATTCATCTCCAGCGCGGCCGCGTTGCCCGCCTTGAGCATCGCCTCTTCCTTGGAAATTCTGCCCGCGTTGTAGAGATCGAGCACGGCCTTGTTGAAGTCCTGCATCCCGTCGTCGTGGCCGGTCTCGACGGCGACGGAAAGTTTGTCGAGCCGGTTTTCCTCGATCAGTTTTCGCACGATGGGCGTGTTCAACATGATCTCGCACGCGGGGGCCATCTTGCCGTCGAGCGTGGGCACCATGCGCTGGCAGATCACGGCCTTCAAAGTCCCGGCGAGCTGTCGGCGCACCTGTTCGCGCTCATCCGCTTTGAAGAAGTCGAGCACGCGACCCACGGACGACGAAGCGTTCGTGGTGTGGACGGTCGAAAGCACCATCTGGCCCGTGTCGGCGGCGTTGATGGCCGCAGCGAACGTGATGGAATCGCGCATTTCGCCAATCATCACGATGTCCGGGTCTTGCCGCAGCGCAGAACGCAAACCGGTGTAGAAAGTTTCCGTGTCCAGACCCACTTCGCGTTGCTCGATGATGGACTGGTTGTCCTCGAAGACATACTCGATGGGGTCTTCCATCGTGACGATGTGTTTGCGGAAGTTCGCGTTCACATGCTCGATCATCGCGGCGAGGGACGTGGATTTGCCCGAGCCAGTCGTGCCGGCCAGCAGCACGATGCCGCGCGGCGATTCCGCAATCGCGCGCATGATCGGCGGCAAGCCGAGATGCTCGAAGTCGGGCACGGAATTTTTCACGTAACGCATGGCCATCGCCATCTCGCCGCGCTGCTGGAAAATGTTCGTGCGGAAACGCCCGATGCCGTGGATGAAGTAGGAGAAGTCCGCCTCGCGCTTGACCGCGAAATGCTCCTTCATGTGCGGCGGCAGGATGTGGGTGATGACGTTATCCATCCATTCCACTGTGGGAATCGGCGCCTCGATGGCGATGAGCTGGCGGCTGATGCGGAGCACGACTGGTCCGCCGACTTTGATGTGCAAGTCCGAGGCGTGCGCGTCAACGGCCGCCTTCAGAATCCGATTGAAAACTTCCATGCGGGAATTCTAAGCACGCACCGAGATCGCAGCGATAGAAGAAAAATCATTGAGCCGCTGCTGCGCCTGATCCGAGACACTGGTGAAGACGAGCGAGACATCGTAACCCGCGTGACGGCTGCCCCGGCTGGCCACCACCACGCCGCCGCAGGTAAAAGATTTGGTGCCGGGCAGTTGCAAATCCACGGTCATTTCGGTCCACAGCGCGACCTCAGTGGTGGTCTTGAACTCAAGGCCGTTTTTACGGATGCGAAAGGACGTGGGGCAAAGCAGGTGGACGGTCTCGGACGCCCGGACGGTGATGGGTTGCTGAAACAGTTCTGATTTTGATTTGCTGGCGCTCATGTGGTTGAAGTTAGCATTGTAAGTCGCGCCGTCAACGCGGGCGCGCGGAGAATTTTTCCCGCACCGGTCAGGGAAAGCACGCGAGCGCGGGCCGGGAATCTCACGCGCCTCCGGTTCGGAGCGCAAACTTGAAGGTCGAGAGTTGAAATTTCGCCTTCGCTCACGAACAACCTGCCATTGGCAATTTTCAACCTGCTACCCACCCCTCAAAATTCCTCTGTCGGATTTTTCAGTCGGCGGGTGCTACAAGGGGAAAGACCATGACGGACGACATCGAATTGCTGGAACGGTTTGCCGCGCGCGAGGACGAGCGCGCCTTTGGAACCCTCGTCGAGCGTCATGTGTCTCTCGTCTATTCCACCGCGAGACGCGTCGTGAATGGCGACACCCATCTCGCCGAGGATGTCGCGCAAAAAGTTTTCACCGACCTCGCGCGCAAGGCCCGCTCGCTCCCGCGCGATACGGTGCTGACCGGCTGGCTCTACGAAGCCGCGCGCTTCACCGCCGCCAACACCATCCGCGGCGAGCGCCGACGACAGGCGCGCGAAGAAGAGGTCATAGCCATGCAAACTTCCACCCCCGAACCCGACGCCGCGTGGGAACAAATCGCTCCACATCTCGACGACGCGATGGGCGAACTCCCCGCCGCCGACCGCCATGCCATCCTGCTCCGCTATTTTCAGAATCACGATTTCGCCGCCGTAGGCCGCGCGCTCGGCGTGAGTGATGACGCCGCGCAAAAGCGCGTGAGCCGCGCCGTGGACCGCCTCCGCGAATTCCTCGCCCAACGCGGCGTCACCGTCGGCGCTGGCGGGCTTGTCGTCGTCATTTCCACCAATGCGGTGCTGATGGCACCCGCCGGATTGAGTGCGGCCATCACCAGCGCCGTTTGCGCCACTGTCGCCACCACCACCCTCACCCACGCCGCCATTATCACTATGAACTGGATCAACGCTAAATCCGCCGCCGCCATTCTCGGTGCGGCGATCCTTGCCGGAACCGGGACCTATTTCGTTCAGAACCAAAGACTGAGCCTCGCCGAAGCGCGCCAGCGCGAGTTGTTGAATCAACAGACGCAACTAGCCGCCGCCCGCGACGAAGCACTCGCCACCGCTCAGGCCAAAAATCAGGAAATCGAACGGCTGCGCAAAGACGCCGCCGACCTGGCGCGTTTGAGAAATGACGTCACACAACTGCGTCAACAACTTGCCGCGCAGAAGACGCCCGCCGCCCCGCCCATTGCTTTGCCCAAGGATGCGACGACGGCCGTCGCTCACCCGCCCGGTTCCTACATCGCGAAAGCTCAATTGGCGAACGTCGGGTTTGCCACGCCGGAGGCGGCGCTGGAAACTATCACTTGGACCATGATGGTGGGCACTTACGATCAAGTGAACGAGGCCGCCGGACATGACGCTGACGAAGAAGCCAAGGAGCCCAATAACCGGGCAGAGTTTACCGCTCGTCAGCAGGTCATCGCGCCGCTGTTCAAAGGCATGCAAATCGTGGCGAAAAAGGTTCTGACGGAGGACAAAGTCGAACTAAAGGTGAGGCACGAATATGATCCCGCCGTCGTGGAATTAAATAAACGGCCCATGCCAAGTTTTTACCGGCAACCCATGGTCAGGGTTGGCACGAATTGGAGGCTGGGCGGCTCGACCCGAGAGCACACGCCGGAATGGGACACTACGGGGCAGATTCAGACCTTCACACCGTGAACAGTCGCGCGCAGTCGTTGGCGCAACCTGCAGCGCGTTGAAATATGTTGCCGCTCCGTCCGACGGGTGCATCTGGACACTGTTCTTAAAACACGGGCGTGGTAGGGCGTCGTCGCTCCGCGCGCGCCGGGCCAGGCCGCGAAGAAACCTTGCGGACCTTGCT
>JAYVNY010000205.1:0-7025 GCA_043758205.1 Akkermansia sp. | reverse complement strand
CGCTGGCCCTGGTCGTGGATCTCGCGCTGCTGCTGACCACATTTTCCTGCGGCGGAAAATCCACGCCGAAACAGCGGCGTGCCGCGTGGGAAATTCTCGCCCCCGGCGCGGTGGCGGTGCTGGGCGCAGCACTGTGGTTCACGGGGCTGCAAGTCTTCGTGCTGCAACGCTACTGCCCGTGGTGCCTCACGGCACACGCGTGCGGGGCCATCGCGGCGGTGCTGTTGCTCATGCGCGTGCCGGTCAGCGAGGCACGCGAGCGGCGCGAGAAAGACCCCGGTGTGGCGAGCGACCGGCTGGTGAAAGTTTCCGCGCTCGCCCTCGTGGCCGTGGCGGCGCTCGGCGTGGCGCAGACTTTTGCGCCGGGAAAAACTTACTCCGTGACCGTGATGCCCGAGATCGCGACGCCCGCGACGTCCACACCCTCCGCGCCCGCCGCCCGTGTGCTCGAAGTTTTCGGCGGACGCGTGAAACTGAATCTCATGGAAGTGCCGCTCTGGGGTTCGCCTGCCGCGCCGCAGCAATTGATCAGTCTGTTCGACTACACTTGCAGCCATTGCCGCGAGATGCACGAGCGCGTCGAAGCCGTGCAAAAAAGTTTCAGCAACCGTCTCGCCGTCATCAGCCTGCCGATGCCGCTCGACGCGCAGTGCAACACGCTGATCAAACGCACGCACCCCAGGCAATTGAACGCCTGCCAGTATGCGCGCCTGGGCCTGGCCGTGGCGCTCGCGAAACCGGACGCGATCAAAACTTACGACGAGTGGTTCTTCACGCCCGCCACGCCGCCCTCGCTGGTGGACGCGACGAACCAAGCCGTGCAACTCATCGGAGCCGAGGCGCTGACGCGGGCGTCCACGAATGCGTTGCTTGAAAAACACCTCGCCGCCTCGATGCGCCTCTTTGAAATCAGCGCGGTGGAATATAAGAACGGCAACATGCCGCAGTTCCTGATCGGCACGAACATCTTCAGCGGCGACATGACCACCGAGCAGTTGCGCGAGAAAGTCGCGCCCTACGTTCAGGAACCCGCCCGTTGATCGCAGGAATTGGTTGGGCGCGTGGCCTGGGCGCTGGAAGCGGTGCGAGCTGAACACACTGGTTGATCAGCCCGCGCCAGCACTTCGACGCTTTCTCAAAACTAGGCGACCCGCCTTTTTTTCTGTACGCTGGCACGCATGAAATTTCTCCCGGCGCCCGTGCTGCTGCTGATTGCAGCCGCCAGCGCGCTCGCCCAACCGGGGCCGCCCGCCGTCAACCTGCCCACCAACAACATCACGCCCACCGTCACCGTGGCGATGGGCGACGTGGGCGGAAAAATTTTTGGCCAGGCACCGGACGAAAAGAAAACCCGCCGCTACTACCTCGCGGCGGAGCCGGAGTTGTGGGACTTCGCGCCGCAGGGCCTCGACCCCGTCTGCGGCAAGCCGCTGCCCCCGCCCCTGCTCCAACAGCGCCAGGTCGGCAAGATGCGCTACGTGCAATACACCGACGCCACCTTCACGACGAAGGTGTTTCAGAATCCGCGCCTCGGCATTCTCGGCCCGGTGCTGCGCGGTGTGGCGGGAGAATTTCTCGCCGTCACGTTTCTCAATCGCGGTGGACAGCCGCTCTCCATGCACCCGCACGGCGTGAAATACGACAAGGACAGCGAAGGCTCTTACTACCAGCCGCGACCCGGCCTTGGAGCCGCCGTCGCGCCCGGCGCGAAGTTCACCTACGTCTGGCAACTGGATGCCGACTCCGCGCCCCTGCCCGGCGAGCCGAGTTCCAAAGGCTGGCTTTATCACAGTCACGTTAACGGCGACGAGGAGGCGAACCTCGGTCTCGTCGGCTTCATCGTCGTGGCCGATCCTGCCCGCGCCCGCGCCGACGCCACCCCGAACGACGTGGACCGCGAGCACGCCGCGCTCTTCATGATGTTTGATGAAAGCGGCCTGGGCGAAGCCGAGCGCGAAGCCGCCGAGTACGCCAGCCTCAGCACCAACAACACCGTGGGGGCCAAGCCCTGGTGGCAGGTGCAGGAACAGCTCGAACAAGGCGTGCGCGCCGCGATCAACGGCTACGTCTTCGGCAATCTCCCCGGACTCGAAATGAACGAAGGCGAGCGCGTGCGCTGGTACCTTTTCGGCCTCGGTTCCGAGCGGGATTTCCACACCGCCCACTGGCACGGCCTGCGCGTGATCGAGGAAGGCCGGCGCCGCACCGATGTCGTGGAACTGCTGCCCGCGTCCATGAAAGTTGCCGACATGATCGCGGACAATCCCGGCTCGTGGCTCTTCCACTGCCATGTCGCGGACCACATGACCGAAGGGATGTTTGCGCGCGTGATCGTGCATCCAAAGAGCGGTGCCAAGCGCGCCCCGGCCCCGGCGTACTTCGGCGTGGCCGGCGCGCAGCAATCGTTGCAAATCAAATCCGCCGACGCCCGCGTGACGGGAGATTCCGCGATCATCAAACTTGCGGGCACGGTGACGGTCTTCGAGGCGTTCTCCGTCTTCACCCAGCCCGTGACCTTTCAACTGCTCGGCGGCAGCGTGGCCTTCACCCCGAATCGCCGAGGCGCGGCCAGGGCGGGGGACCATGAATTTCAAATCAAGAACGCCAGCCAGTTCGGCGTGATTTACGGCGGGCAGATGGAATTTGAACTCACGCTCCAAGGCCCGGAATGGCGCGATGCCCTGCTGAAACTCAGCGGGCCGAATCCCAAATCGGCGCGCCTCACGTCGCCGCTCACCATCCAGGTCGGCACCGCCTCGCACACTGGCACGGCGGCGGTGGACTGTGTGTTCGAGTGAAACGGTCGGTCGGGCGCAGCCACTTCCGCCCGGTCAATTCCGCCCGTTGACAAACCCCGTTCCCTCCGTAATCTCCCCCGCTCTTGGTGGCCTCGGTAGCTCAGTTGGTAGAGCAGTTGACTCTTAATCAATTGGTCCTAGGTTCGAGTCCTAGCCGGGGCACCAATTTCAAATTCCCGATCCCGCACCGCCGATGAACGCCGGTTCCACGCTCCCTCCGCCGGATTGTTTCCACGTCAGCGCCGCCGTTGGCTGGCTGGAACTCGGCAGCCCTCGCGAGGCGCGTGCGGAACTGAAACCCCTCTCCATTCCCCATCAGGATCATCCCGACGCGCTCGAAGTGTGGTGGAAAATTTTCGCGGCAGAAGACGACTGGCCGTCGGCGCTGGCGTACGGCGAAAAGCTCGCGGCGCTGGCCCCGGAACGTGCCTCGGCGTGGATCAACCTGTCCTTCGCGCTGCATGAATTGGGTCGCACGCGCGAAGCCTTTGACCGGCTCCAAGGCGCGGCCGGACAATTCCCCGACGATTTCGTGATTCCCTACAACCTCGCCTGCTACCAGTGCCGGCTGGGCAACGAGGCGGCGGCGTGGTCCTGGCTGGAGCGCGCGGCGCAAACGGCGGACCCGCGCCTGATCCGTTCGATGGCCCTCGAAGATCCCGATCTGGCCGCGCTCCGTGAAAAGGTTTTGCGGCTGGTCTGAAAAAAAAGAGCGAGGCCGAAGCCTCGCTCTGCAAAATCCGGGCGTTGAAACTACGCCTTCTTCGCCTTGGGTGCGTCCTTCTTCCAAGTACGGCGCGGAGCCTTGGTGACCAGACCCTTCTTGATCGCGGCGGCGGTCACACGCATGTAGCGCACCTCGCCATTGGGCAGGATCGCCTTCACGCGCTGAAGGTTCGGGAAGAACCGGCGCTTGGTCGTGGCCGTGACGTGCGTGCCGATGCCGCCCTTTTTCTTGGCCTTACCACTGCGCCAGATGTGACGGCCTTTGATGGGGCCGGTGCCGGTCAATTCACAAATTCTTGCCATAAAATTATCCTGTTTCCGATTTTAGGAGCGCGGAAACTAGCAGCGTGCCGCCTCGTTGCAAGGAGTTAATTCCCGCTTTCTGCATCCAAAACGCGGGGGAAATCCGCCATCGCGTGGCCGGCAATCCAGCCTGTGGTCCACGCGGCTTGGAAATTGAACCCGCCGGTGATCCCGTCCACGTCCAGCACCTCGCCGGCGAAGAACAGGCCGGGACAGACGCGGCTTTGCATCGTCTTGAAATCCACTTCCTTCAGGCGCACGCCACCGCAGGTCACGAACTCGTCCTTGTTCAAACTTTTGCCCGTGACCTGAAATTCGGCGCGCGCGATCTGTTGAATCAGCCGGTGCTGCTGCGCGCTCGACAGCGCGGACCAGCGCGTGTCGCGCGCGATGCCGGCGGCGAGGACCAGTTGCTCCCACAAACGCGCAGTCAGTGGTGCGATGGGAAAATTCACGACGAGCTTGGCGGCCTGACAGTTCCGACGGGTCTGAAGATCGCGCGCA
This sequence comes from Akkermansia sp., assembly GCA_043758205.1. Lineage (GTDB taxonomy): Bacteria > Verrucomicrobiota > Verrucomicrobiia > Limisphaerales > SIBH01 > JANNGC01. The sequence continues at coordinate 2,694 of JAYVNY010000205.1, read as the reverse complement.
AGTTGATCCGCCGGACGGTCCGGCAGCCAGTTCACATGCAGCGAAAATTTGTAATCCAGTTCGTGCAAGGCCCGCGCGCCCCACGCCGAGAGGCGGAGAATCACCGGACCGCTCAAGCCCCAGTGCGTGACGAGCAGTGCGCCGCGTTCGCGCAACCCGGTGCCGGGCACGGAGGCTTCGGCGGATTCGAGCGCGACGCCCGCGAGTTCATGCAGCCACGGCGTCTGGATGTGAAAGGTGAACAGCGACGGCACCGGGGGCTCCAGCGTGTGGCCGAGTGAAACGGCGAGCGCGCCTAGCGCCGGCGTGCGGCAGCCGCCGGTGGCGAGCAGCAGGCGGTCGCATTCGAGCGCCTCGCCATTGGCCAGCGTCAGCCGGAACAGCGGAGCGCGGACAAGGCTGTCCGCGCTCCGTTCGATGCGCTCGACTTTTTCCACGCCGCAATTCGCTCTCAACTTCACCCCGCGTCGTCGTGCTTCGCCGAGCAGGCAGTTGATGATCGTCTCCGAAGAGTCTGTGATGGGAAACATCCGGCCATCCGCCTCGGTCTTGAGCTTCACGCCGCGCGCCTCGAACCACTCCACGGTGTCGCTGGCCTGGAAGCGTTGATACGGCGCGATGAGCGCGCGCTCGCCGCGTGGATAACGCTTGGTCAGTTCGCGCGGCTCGAAACAACGATGCGTCACGTTGCAACGCCCGCCGCCGGAGATGCGGACCTTGGTGAGAAAATGCGGCGTGCGCTCCAGCACCGTCACTTCGGCATCAGGCGACGCCTCGGCGCAGGCGATGGCCGCGAAGAAACCAGCGGCCCCGCCGCCCACGATGATAATGCGCGAGGAATTTCTCACGGCCGGAGCGCGGGCTTTCCAGCCCGCAGCAAGCTGCTAAGTAGGGAGGCGTTAAAATGATTCGATAGCGCGCCGACGCGGCTGGCTTGCTGCGGGCTGGAAAGCCCGCGCTCCGGGCGCCTTTGGAAATTGCTCTCCCTCAAAAATATCACACCGCCTCCAGCTTCGCGTCCGGCGGCAGCGCGGTGAGGTGAATCTTCGGATTGCGTTGCGCGAAGAAATCGCAGGCCCACTGCTCGGTGAAGAGCAGCACGGTGTTACCCTTCACGTCGGTGGCTTGCTTGGCTGCGGTCGGAAGCACCGAGTCATCAATCGGCGCATTGTTTTCCATGGTGGCCCAGCGCAGGATTTTCCACGGCGCGTGATCGAGACGGGATTCCGCGCCGTACTCGGTCTGCATGCGGAACTGCACGACTTCGAACTGCAACGGCCCGACCGCACCGAGCAACGGCACGCGCTGCGCGGAGTCTTTGATGAGGAAGGATTGCACCACACCCTCTTGCAGCAATTGATCGAGACCTTCGCGGAAGCGTTTGAACTGCGCGGTGCTCGGGCTTTGCAGCCACGCGAAGACTTCCGGCGTGAAGCGCGGAATCTCCTGAAACTTCAGCGTCGGATCCACGGCGAGCGTGTCGCCGATGCGGAACTCCGAATGGCCGACCAAGCCCACGACATCGCCGGGGAACGCTTCATCCACGGTCTCGCGGTCGCGCCCGAAGAGCTTGTGTGAACTGGAGAGCCGCACCTTCTTGCCCGTGCGCGTGTGCGTGACGCTCATGTCGCGCTCGAATTTTCCCGAGCAGATGCGGATGAAGGCGAGGCGGTCGCGATGCTTCGGGTCCATGTTCGCCTGAATCTTGAACACGAATCCCGAGAAGCCGTCGGCGACCGGATCAATCACGCGGTCGTCCACGGTGCGCGGCTTGGGCGCGGGCGCGAGTTCGAGGAAGGCGTCGAGCAGCATCTCCACGCCGAAGTTGTTCACGGCGCTGCCGAAGAAGACGGGCGTGAGTTTGCCCGCGAGCACTTGCGCGTGGTCGAAGGCCGCCCCCGCGCCTTCGAGCATCGCAAGTTCATCCACCACCTTCGTATACACATCCGGGTTCATTGCGGCGCGCACCACCTCATCGGAAAGATCATGCACGGCAACGGGCGCGCGATATTTGCCGGCCACCACGCGCTCGAAAAAATGCACCTGCTTCGCCTGGCGGTCAAACACGCCGCGGAATTCCTGACCATCACCGAGCGGCCAGTTCACCGGATAGGCGTGAATGCCAAGGACGCTTTCCAACTCGTCCAGCAGCGCGAGCGGATCGCGTGCGGGCCGATCCAGCTTGTTCATGAAGGTGAAGATCGGCACGCCGCGCTGACGGCAGACCTCGAACAACTTTCGCGTCTGGCTCTCGATGCCTTTGCCCGCATCAATGACCATCACCGCTGCGTCCACGGCCGTGAGCACGCGGTAGGTGTCCTCGGAAAAATCTTTGTGGCCGGGCGTGTCGAGCAGGTTCACGCAGTAGCCGCGATACTCGAATTGCAGCACGGTGGAGCTGACCGAGATGCCGCGCTTGCGCTCCAGTTCCATCCAGTCGGACGTGGTGGCGCGCTGGTTTTTGTTCGCCGTGACGGAGCCGGCGAGCTGCACCGCGCCGCCGTAAAGCAGGAACTTCTCGGTCAACGTCGTCTTGCCCGCGTCCGGATGCGATATGATCGCAAACGTCCGGCGGCGCGAAATCTCTTGTTCGATTGAGGCCATCGTGTGTTCCGCCGCCGAACCCGGCGACGAAGGGCGCGGACTCTACGGGATGAGAGGAAAACTCCAAATCCCAAATCCCAAACATCAAAT
>JAYVNY010000204.1:0-8326 GCA_043758205.1 Akkermansia sp. | reverse complement strand
GGCAGTCCCACCACGCGCTTGAGATAAACTTCGCCGCCCGGCGCATGCAGCGCGATGACGTCCCCGCGCTGCGGCGGCCCGGCGCGATAAGCCAGCTTGTTGACGAAGTGGCGCTCGCCGCTGTGATAGTTCGGCAACATGCTGTCGCCCAAAACCTGCACCGGCCACAGCACCCAGGTGAAAAATCCGTAGCAAACAAAGGCGACGAGAAAAGCGACGAACAAAACCTTCATCCGCAATATCGGCGAGGTCCACGTCAGCTTGGTCGGGGTCGGTGCATCCGGCATGGCGCGGAGGATAAAGTCGGGGTGGTGACGGCTCAAGGTTTCGGTGCATGCAACTCTGAACAAGGGTGGAACGGGCTACCAGCCCGTTCCGCTGGGCAACCTGCCCAGCGGAAGAGAAGCGGCCTCTTTGGCTCAAGTCATGCCTGTCTGTCCCGTGCCGCCCTCACTCTTCCGCCGGGCTGGTAGCCCGGCGGCACAGGCCGGTGGCCTGTGCTACCCATTTTCAGGTGGGCTCTGAGTTCAGTCCCCGACTTTGATTTGATCGCCGCGCCGGATTCCTCCAGCGTTCCGCCGAAACAGGACTCAACCGATGACACACGCCGCCGCGAAAAAACGACACGCCGAACTGGCCGAGGAAATTCGCCGCCACGATCACGCCTACTACGTCGAGGCGCGGCCCGCGTTGCGCGATTTTGATTACGACCGGCTGTATCAGGAACTGGTGGATTTGGAGAAACAGTTCCCCGATCTCGTCACGCCCAGTTCGCCGACTCAGCGCGTCGGGGGCGCGACCACCGAAGGCTTCTCGCGCGTGAAACATTTGCAGCCGATGCTCTCGCTGGAAAAAATCGAGGGCGCGGAACATCCGACCAAGGAGGAGGAACCCGACCGCGACCAGCGCAACCGCGCGCAGGACGAGAACACGCTGGCGCAACTGCTCGCGTGGGACGTGACCATCCGCAAGCAACTCGGCCGCGAGCGCGTGGAATACGCGCTGGAGCCAAAGGTGGATGGCGTGTCCCTGAGCGTTCACTACCGTCACGGCCAGCTCGCGCTCGCCGTCACGCGCGGCGACGGCCAGATGGGCGATGACATCACGGCCAATCTCCGCACCGTGCGCGCCGTGCCGCTCGAGCTGCACTTGAAGAATCCCCCTGCCTTGCTCGAAGTGCGCGGCGAGGCCTACATCGCCACGAAAGATTTCGACACCGTGAACGCGAAGCTAGTGGCCGAGGGGGAGAAGGCTTTTCCCAATGCCCGCAACGCGGCGGCGGGCGCGCTCAAGCAGCTTGATCCGAAGCTCGTCGCCCAGCGGCGCATCAGCGCGGTGTTCTACGCCGTCGGCGCACACGAGGGCATTGAGTTCGCGACGCACGATGAAATGCTGAAGGCGCTCGCGCGCTTCGGACTGCCCACGCAGCGGCACTGGGTCTGCGACGGCATCGAAGAAGTGCTGACGGTTTATCGGAAGGAAATTGTCTGCGGCTACGATGAGGCGCGCGATTTGCGCCGCCAGTTGCCCTACGAAATTGACGGCATCGTTTTGAAAGTGAACCGCTTCGCTGACGCGCAGCGCATTCCCGCCAAGACCCGCGCGCCCGGCCACGCTGTCGTCCACAAGCCCATCCCGTGGATCACGCCCGCCGAGACGTTGCTTAAAAACATCACCGTGCAAGTCGGGCGCACCGGCGTGCTCACACCTGTCGCGGAATTGGAACCCGTCTTCGTGCAAGGCTCCACCGTCGCGCGCGCCACGCTGCACAACGAAGACGAAATCCGCCGCAAGGACATCCGCATCGGCGACACCGTGGTCATCCGCAAGGCGGGCATGGTCATTCCCGAAGTGCTCGAAGCCGTGAAAAGCAAACGTCCGCCCGGCGCGCAGGAGTTTGATTTGTTCGCGCACGTCGGCGGCAAGTGCCCCGCGTGCGGCGGCCCGGTGGCGCGGGAGAAAATTGCCGATGGCGAGGCCGAAGTCGCGTGGCGTTGCCAGAACGTGGCCGGCTGTCCCGCGCAGAAAATGCGCCGCGTGGAATACTTCGCCCAGCGCAAGAACTTGGACATCGAATCCCTCGGCGGCATCGTCGCCGAGAAACTCGTCGAGCGCGGACTGGTGAACGAGCCGCTCGATCTGTTCAACCTCAACGTCGAGCAACTCGGGAAACTAAACCTCGGCACCGGAGACGAGCCGCGCATCTTCGGGGAGAAGAACGCGACGAAAGTCATCGAGGCCTTGGAACGCGCGAAGCAGGCTCCCCTGCACCGCTGGCTGCACGCGCTGGCCATTCCCGAAGTCGGCGAAACCACGGCGCTGGATCTCGCGGAGTTCTTTCCTGATTTGCAAACGCTCACTTCATCATCATTGCTGAAAGACGCTGCTGAATTAGGCGGGCTGAGGCGTATGTTCGATGAAAACAAAGTTGGCGAGAATGAAGCAACATTGTCAGACATCGAGAAAGACAAACGGAAAGAACGTCAAGCAGAGGCGAAGCGCCTTGGAAATCCAATCGGAGAGCGGTTGATCGGAGCACGATTTGCTCGTCCATCCGGGCCACCGTGGCAAGCGAAGACGCTCATTAGCCCTGGCGCCGCTAGTGCCATCAGTGATTGGGTTGCAAGCGGACATGGACAAAAGGTGTTGCAACGAATGCGAGAACTCAAAATCGCACCTCAAGGTAACATCCGCACATCTTCGAAAGAAATAGGCGCTCTCGCCGGTAAAACTTTCGTTCTTACCGGTACCCTCCCGACGCTTGCCCGCGATGAGGCGGCTGCACTCATTCGTGAAGCCGGCGGTAATGTTACTGGTTCCGTAAGCAAGGACACCAACTACGTGTTGGCCGGAGAGAACGCCGGTTCTAAACTCGACAAGGCACGAGAACTCGGGGTGAGAATCGTTTCGGAAAAGGAGTTCTTTGACATGCTTGGCTATCAGCCGAAGGCCAAATCAGTGACAAAACAAGATCAACTCTTTTGAGGAAACTGGTTATGCGCACGTACATACTGAAAGATTTTCTCCCTTCCTGGCATTTCGACCCGGCCACCGTTGGCCAGTTAAAGGTCTTGCACTTCTTTGACATCTTCATTGATCCGCCCCCGTCAAAAGGGCGTGCCTCCGGTATCATCGGGCGCCTGTTTTCAGACCCTGCGAACAAACACCTGTGGTCGGCCTACGTTTACGCGACCGGTGACGAAGAAACTTCTTTCCTAGAGTTACGTCCCCATGACCGTGCGGTTCTCGCGCAACTTGTCATCCCAGAAGAATGGCGCCCACGCCAACGCTTGAACCTGAACAGTAAGAAAAGGCGGGCGCTTGAAGATCTCGTAACGGATTTGTTGAAGGAAGGTTCCCCATTCGACGACCCACTTCCTGAGATTTCAATCACCGGCTCATGTTTTTGCTTCACTGGGCGCTTTGTCTTCGGCTCCCGCAGCCAATGTCAGCAGGCTGTAGTGACTCTCGGGGGATCCTTCACGGACGGTGTGACATCGAAGACGAATGTGCTCGTGATTGGGAGCGACGCAAACCCTGCTTGGGCTCATGGGAGTTATGGAAACAAAATCGAAGCTGCAATGGTGAGTCGGATGCAACGGGGCAAGCCTGCCATTATCCCAGAGGCTTTATGGAAGCGGCTGTTGCCGTCGTGAGGCACCAGAACAGCAAGAGATGAGTGCAATCCGTCGGCTTCAAACAACTTTGAGCGTCTTTCCAAAAACTTGTCCCGAGTGCGGCTCGAAGATCTCGTGGGGCGAAGCCAGTATTGACGATGAGTCCGTGACTACCGACGGTGCAAGCCATGAAGCTGGCGAAAACAATTCAACTTCCACTGCCCCACCCGAGCATGGTCGCCATGCGCAAAGCACTCGCAAAGCGACCGCGTCCGACAATCGAGCGAGTGATGCAACAAGCGAAAGCCTCCGAGGAATGGCGGCGGAACAACGCTCATCTGATCATGAAAGGGCGAATCAAGTAGTCTGGCGCTGCCCCAATCCCGACTGCCCCACCGAAGTCCGTGCGCGGCTGGCGCGCTGGTGCGCGCCGGAAGCGATGAGCATTGCGGATGCGGAGGAACAGTTGATCGCGCAACTGGTCGCGCACGGACTGGTGCTGGACGTGGCGGATTTTTACCGGCTCAAGTTCGGTGAGTTGATGGAACTGGAGGGCATGTCGGAGGCAATCGCGAAAGATTTTCTCGCCGCCATCGCCGCGAGCAAGACGCGCGACTGGTGGCGGCTGCTCGCGGGCCTCGGGATTCCGCAGGTGGATGCGGGCGTGGCGCAAGCACTGGCGGGCGGGTTCAAGAATCTCGATGACTTGGCGGGAGCGCCGCTGGCCCGGCTGACCGCAAGCGCCGGCCCGACGGTGGCGCAGAGCCTCGGGCAATGGTTTGGAGAACGTCCGAACCGCAAGTTGATCCAACGGCTGGGGAAGGCGGGGCTTTTTTAACCGCTAATGGACGCTGATAAACGCTAATGAAAAATTCCCATCAGCGTTTATTAGCGTCCATTAGCGGTTCAATAATTTCCCCTCAGAGCCGCTTGCGGTCGTACCAATAAACACCCGCGCCCACCTTCACATGCTGGAGCTTCGAGCTGCATAGCGGGTCGGTCTCGGAAAGAATGCGCGGGAGATACACGCCGCGCTCGCCGTCCGCGTCGCTGTCCAGAAGGAGATACGCGCCGTCCGGCTCGGCAAACACATGGAGCGGCTGAAAGGCACGCGCGGATTCCGGCCACTGTTCCTTCGCCACTGCGCTCACGCCGCCGCGCGCGAAACCTTCGCGGCACACGGCCAGCGTTTCCTTCCGTAATTGTTCCGCGCCGACCTTCTGCACCGTGCGACGGGCTTGGGAAACTTTACCGCAGCCGCAGAGAAACAAGCCGGAGAGCAGGAGCAGCAGGAGGCGGGGAAAAGCGGCGCTGATCATTGCGGCTTCACCGGCCCCGGCGTGGGCGTGGGCGCAGGCGCGGGGCGTCCGAGCAGCGTGCGCAGCCGCGCTTTTTCCTCCGGCCCCAGCCCGCTCTCCGGCGCGAGCATCTGGTCGGCGACGAAATTTTGCAGTTCGCTCACGGTCGGAATCGCGATGCGGATGTTGCCCTTCGTCCGCTGGTGGTAGGCGGCATACAGCTCCTGCGCGCGGCGCATGTATTCCTGCGCGTCTTCCTTCTGATCATCCAGCTCCGCACGAAACGAGTTCACCACAAACGCCTGCATCAGCCCGGTGATGTAAGCCTGCCGCTGATCCACGGTCTGCATCTCCGCGCGGATGACGGCATACTCCGCGAGCGTCACATCGGCGGGCAAGGATTCGGGAAACTTCTGGCGCAGCGTGCGCAGCCAGAGTTCCGCGTCGCGCGTGCGGTTCACGATGTAATACTGATACGGCACGTCGCGCAGGAAATTCTTGTAGGCCTTGCTGATGCCGTTGGTGAGATGCAGCGGCGAGTTCGCAATCTGCTCCTGAAACGCCGCGTCCACCTTGGGAATAATCTCCAGATTCGGCAGCAACCTCGGCGGCGCGTTGGAGCTCAGCACCAGCCGTCCGCGCTGAAACGACAAATTCATGCTCTGGTAAATCGCCGTGCGCAGCTTCCGCACGTCCTCATCCTTCCGCGCTTTGTCCAGGCCCACGCTGGCCCAGTAAATCGCGTGCGCCTCGGGCAGCCGCCAGTCGAGCGGGCCGTAGCGCTCGTTCAGCTCGCGCATCTTGAGCGGGTCCATTTTGTATTTCGTCCGCAAGACGCGCGCCTGCTCCTGCTGCAACGGCGTCTGCGGACTGATCAAACCTTCGAAGCGTCCGCCCACGCCTTGCAGGACTTGCATCATCTCGCTGGCCCACGCGGCTTTGTAGTAGAGGTTCGCGTCGTCCATGTTCTGGCCCATCTTGAACTGGAACATCCACGCGAGGTCGCCGTAGAGCGTGGGCTGGTCGGGGTTGTAACGAATGGCGTCGTCGCGCAGCAGTTCAATGCCGCGCTGCACCCAACGCCAGCGGTCGGCGTGGTCGGGGAATTTCACCGAGATGTTGAAGGCCATGTTCCACGCCTGCACCGTCCAGACGGTGGTGATGTGCGGCTCGAGCTTCGTGATCCAGTCAGCAAGCTGAACCATCTCAAAATATTTTCCGTCCTCCTGAAGTTGCGTGGAACGAATCCAGAGCGCATTGGCGATCAATCCGCGAAAGCCGCCGAGCACCTGCGTGGTCAGCGCGAGGACAGGCGGCGCATTCTCCAGCGGTTCAAGGCGCGTGATGCCCAGCGCGCCGCGCTCGCGATTGAGCACGGGCAGAAGAAAGCCGTTCGCCGTGAGCAGCGCGGCGGCGAGCAGGAGGAGGAGTATTTTTTTGGCGCGAGAATTCATCGACAAGGAACAAAACAACCTGGCCACAAAGAACGCAGCGAATAAAAAGATTGGAAATCTCCGGTTCTGCTCTTTGGGTTCTCTGCGTTCTTTGTGGCCATTAAATCCATCCTCCTCACGACTGTGTGTTCGTGGCCGCCAGTTCGCGGCGCGTGAACATCCAGATGCCGAACAGCGCGACCACGCCTCCAAGCACCATTACGATTTGGCCGAACGCCGCCGCCACCGTCATCCACCCAATGCTACGGCCCGAACTCAACGCATCCACCGGCGAGTAGCCTTCCACCATTTTGAAAATCGAGAGCAGCCCTTTGAAGAGCAGCACCACCGGCGTATCAATCAGTGACTTGCCGACCTCGCCCGTCTCCTCGTTCACGCCCATGATCGTGCCCGACTCGACCACCGACGCCAGTGTGCCGCCCGACAACGCGACCAGCATCAGGCTCGCCGAAACAAACGCCGCGACCGGGAACGACAGGAAACTCGCCGCCGCCAGCCCGAGCGCCGCCATCAGAGCGAGCCAGAAGAGGATGATGAGCAGTGAGCGCACGAAATTGGTCCCGAAGCTGCCCTCGCGATAGAGAATCTCGAAGCCCTCGTCGTTCGGCACGATGAGCATCACGTTGTCGCGGTTCTCCAGGTTCACCGTCAGCACGCCTTTCTCGTCCCAGAGATTCGGCGCGATTTTAATTTCGTGGAAGGTGTTGTCCGAGAGGGAGAGTAACTGCCGCTCATGACGCGGCGAATCCGGATCGCCCACATCCAGCACCGTGCGAAACGTGCCGAGCATGTTCGTGCTCGCGGCGTGAAATTTGATCCGAACAAACAGCGGTTCGTCGCGCAATAACGCCGTCCGGTAGCCCAAGTCCATGGTCCACCGCCGCATGGTGTTCGGCATCAGCCCGCTGACCTTCAGCCGTTCGCGGATAATTTCCTTCGCCGCCGCCGCTGCCGCCGGATTGTTCAGCGGAGAATCTTTTGTTTGCAGGCGGAACACCTGTTCCACCTGTGTTTCGAGGTCCGGCTGCGGCTCCTTGATTGAACCGCGCGCGACGAAGACTTCCTCGCGCAAAATCTTTTGCTGCGCCGCAGGCAGTTCCTGCGCGCGATATTGCAGCAGGAGGAAAATGCACGCGCCCGCCAGCGCCAGCAGCACGGCGTCGAGGCTCACGATACCCAGCCATTTGCCGAGCCAGACCTGCCAGCGCGCCACGGGCTTGACGCACACCATCTGCATCTGGTTCTCCTCAATGTCCCGCGCCAGCGTGCCACACGAGAGCCAGAGCGTGCAGAGACCCAGGAGCGCGACGACCACACTGAGCGTGTAAGTCAGAAGAATCTGCGTGAACCCGCGCGCCGTGCCGTCATCGCGAATGACCAATGGTAAAAGAATCACCGAGCCGATGAGCAAGACCGCGATGACCCAGAAGAGGCGGAACCGCAGCGCGGCCTTCCAGGTGAGCCAGGTGATGGTGAGCAGGCGTTGCATGGTGTTAGGAGCGCGGACCGCCGAGTCCACGCGATCCTTGATGGCACGAACACGCGGACTCAGCGGTCCGCGCTCCGGCACAACAAGCCAGCAACGCGCTCACGGCTTCTTCCCTCCCAGCAACGAGGACAACTTTTCATTCGCCTTGCTCAAGTCCGCTGGCTTTGCCGACTCGACAGGTTTGTCAATTGCCGGTTGCGGCGACGCCGCGGCCGTCTGCGCGAGCGAAGCCAGCTTTCCTTCGTCCACTGCCGGCGTGCTGGGTGCCTTCAACATTGATTCTTCCTTCACCACCGCCGCTGGTGCGGTGAACCGTTCCAAAATCTTCTCCGACGCCGGGGCCGCTTCCCCGTCACCCTTCAAATACGCCGCCACCTTCGCCCCACCCACCGCACCGGAAGTCTCTGCCGATTGCGCGCGCGCCTTCTCCACTACGTCGAGGAAGTAGCTTTCCAAATTCTGCGTCGG
>JAYVNY010000203.1:0-61307 GCA_043758205.1 Akkermansia sp. | reverse complement strand
CGAGTATGTGCGTTTGGTTCCATCTTCGCCGAAGGGCCACGCGCAACTGGCCATCACTCTGCTTGGCCAGCGCCGCCACGCCGAGGCCGTTGAGGTTTTGCAAACGGGATTGAAGCTCAAACCCACCTGGCGCGAGCTGCATTCCAATCTCGGCTACGCCTGTGTGCAACTGGGCCGCGACGAGGAAGCGGTCGGCCATTTCCGCCACGCGCTGGCGCTCGATCCGAATTATCTGCCCACGCACACCGCGCTGGCGGAACTGCTCCTCCGTCGCGGGCAAGTCGAGGAAGCGCGAACACTGTTGCGGCGGGCCTTGGAGCTAAGACCCACGGAGCGGCGCGCGCAGGCGATGCTGGAGAAATTGCCGACGGCGCGGTGAGCGGCTGTTGCGCAGAAGGTGGAACAGCGCGCAGGTGCCGCTGAACCGGAGACATGCCTCACGCCAAGGCCGCGAAGGGCGCAAAGGAACGGGCTGTCTGGTGGTGCGGAAACCTGGCATCGAAAAGGGTTCTTCCCCCACGGGCCAGTCCATCCAAGTGCGCCTTTTTCTTCGCGTCCTTCGCGGCCTTGGCGTGAGGCTTCCACGGCATGGTTCCGGCGTCAGAATGAACGGAGGCCGGCCGGGGGTGTGTTCGGTCGTGCTATCGGAACCCAGGGCTTGGCCCCCGGCAACTTGCCACAACGCCTCGGCGGTTCAGCGGAGCGCGAACCCCAATCGTCGATTGTTAGAACGGACCCCTTTCCGGCGTCATCGGTCCATCAGTTCACAAACCTTCACGCGCCATCCGGGCCGCACGGGAACGAGCTGAAGAATCGGGTCGCGGCGGCGGCGCAGGTAATAATTTACCCACGCGGCTGAACCCTGGCCGCACGCGTTAACCGCGGTGACCCGATAAAACCAGCCGTCGTGAAAGGCCGCAGGCGGCGACATGAACCATTGGCCCGTGGTCTCGGCCAGCCGTTCGTAAGCGTGTCCGTCCCGCGTGCGTTCGATGCGATAGCCATCCACCGGCGTGCCTCCGGCCGGGGATTGCCACTCGAACATCAGCCGGCCCGATCGCGCGGCGCGGCATTGCAATCCCCGGACCGGGCCGGGCACGCGGCGCACCCGCCGGGCCAGCCACGGCGCGGCGGTTTCCAAATCCATCAAGACATCATTCATCCGCGCAGGTTCGCCGGGGCGGTCGGACAAAGACGGGGGCACCCTCTTATTTTGTTCCGTACGGCGGGGGCTCTTCTTTGAAATAGAAGTGCGCGGCATCGGCTTCCGATTGAGGCGTGCTTTTCCCGTTGGGAATTTTCTGGGCCGGGATTTTCCGGGCGCGCTTGGCTTTGGCGGCGGCGAGGAGGGGAGCCGTCAATTTCTCGTAAAGCTGAAAAAGGAATTCCACGCGGGCGCGTTCACTCAGGAATGGTTCCTTGCGGTAGCATCGATCCACCGCGCGATCCAACTCGGCGTGGGCCTTGGCCAAAGGGGACGGCATCAACACCGGGTCGTAGAGGTCGGCTAGCGTGGAGTCGGGGAATTGCTTCCGCACATCCAGCACGGCTTGCGCGGTCGTTTCCACCACCATCCTCTGCGCGGTGGTCGCCGATTCCGGCCACGGGAAGTTGTTGTAAACCATGCTGCCCGAGTAGCGGTAATCGGATTTCAAACGGCCACCAACTGTCCGCATCCACGCCATGTGCATGGTCGATGTGAGAATGCCAAAGAGGTAACGGCTCGCAGATGGAATCAGGAAATTCGTGTTCGCAGAGATGATGTCCGGTGAGAGGAAGCCAATTGGAATAAACTTCCTGCGCTCGGAAGAGACTTCCGGGATCAGGATGTAATTCGTTGTTGGCTGTGAGATATAGAAAAACTCGTTCGCGCGATCCGCCGCCTTCTGGGTCGGCTTGGCGGTGCTCTTGAGACGAAACTCCCGGACAGCCTTGACGCGTTCATGCACGGCGGGCAGCGAGCGGATCTCCGCCGGAGTCGCATCCTGTAGCCACAGGCACCAGCGCATGTTGCCGTTGATGAATTCTTCCGACCCGGTGAATCGGCGGAGAAACTTCTTCGCGCCCGGTTCCCGTTTTAGAAATTCCGGCTTCTCCTCCTCGGTAAGAATGAAATTGCCGTCGTCCGTCGGCTTGTTGCCGCAGCGCATGTCCGGGCCGCCGCACAAAGGTTCCTGACGCTTGGTCACGAATAGATCAACGCCGGGAGTCAGATAGGGGCTGATGTTCGGCACCACTTGCACGGTCGGATGTTCCTCGTCCGAGTCGTAGTCCCACAGTCGCTTCGCGGGCGGATTCTCCAGTCCAAAGCCGACGATGACGCAATGCACATGGGCTTTACCGCGCGCTTCGCTTTCCCAAGCGAACGTGCGATGCGCGAACTGAATCTTGACGCGGAACTTTTCAAAGAGAATTCCCCACACCAGCGGAACTTGTTCGCCTTGCGAGATGGAATTGGTGGCAACGAAGCCGACGCGGACCTTCGTGCCTTGGATGTATTCGGCGGCGCGATAGAACCACGCCACGACGAAGTCGATGTCGCCCGTGTTCTTGAAATCGCGGAAAACATGAACCATGTCCGCACGTTGTTCCGGCTTCTGGTAGTGCTTCCCAACAAACGGCGGATTGCCGAGAACGTACGAACATTTCTCCGGCGCGAGCACTTGCTTCCAATCCATGCGCAGCGCGTTGCCCACGTGTAGGTGCGGACTCTTGCGCAGGGGAATGCGGATGAAGCGTTGGGTAAACGCAATGGAAAGCTCGGTGTTGGCCTGGTGGTCGGTGAGCCAGAGCGCCACTTCCGCAATGCGTGCCGGGAATTCCTCAATCTCAATGCCGAACATCTGGTCCACGTCCACGCGGGAGAGTTTGTTCACCTCGTCCAGCTTCATTTCCGTCTGCGTGCCGAACTTGAGCTTGAGCACGGCCAACTCCAGCGCGCGCAGTTCGCGGTAGGTGATAACGAGGAAATTGCCGCAGCCGCACGCGGGATCGAAGAAGGTGAGCTTCGCCAGCTTGTCGTGGAATTCATCGAGCCGGGCCGCGCGCCGGGTGGATTTGTCCTTCTTGATGGCGTCGAGTTCCGCGCTCAGGTCATCAAGGAAGAGCGAGCGGACGACCTTCATGATGTTCTTCTCGGCGGTGTAGTGCGCGCCAAGCTGGCGGCGCTCGGTGGGGAGCATCACGTCCTGAAAGAGCGAGCCGAAGACGGCGGGCGAAATCTTTTCCCAGCGAAAGCCGCCCGACGCGGCAATGAGCGCATTGCGCATGTCGCTGTTGAAGTCCGCGAAGGAAAGGCGCTCCTTGAACAGATCGCCATTGATGTAGGGGAATTCTTTCAGGTCGGCATCGAGATTGGTCTGGCGGCGGTCCTCGGGCGTGTTCAGGACATCGAAGAGGCGCGCGAGCTTGAGTCCGAGATCGCTGCCGTCGGCGGCGGTGTGGTGCTTGAGGTAAAGCTCCAACTGGCGCGGCTGGGGAAAGATGCCGGTGTCCTCGGCAAAGAGGCAGAAGAGGATGCGGACGAGAAACTGGCGGAGTTCGTGTCCGGTGTAGCCGCCGGCTTTGAGGGCGTCATGGAGGTCGGCCATGATCTGCGCGGCTTCGAGATTGGCCGGGTCTTCGGGGTCGAGCTTCTGCTGCTTGTAGCCCGCGATGAAGGCGAAGGGGCGGATGTTCTTGTGAAAGTCGGCGAGGTTGAATTCCGCAACCAGTTCCACGCGATGCCCGGCGAAGAGCGGTAGATCCTTTTGCTCCTCCGGCTCCAGATCGTAGAGCACGATGCGGGCGAAGTCTGAGACGATGACGTAGCGCGGGACTTCCTTCTGCCGCCCCTCGTTGACCAGTCCGTGAATGTATTGAAAGGCCTGCGATTGCGCCTTGCCAAGATGCCCGCCGAGGGATTTATGTTCGACGATGAGATTGCCCGGCCAGAAAAGATCGATGGCTCCGTCGTGGCCGGTGAGCTTCTTCACGGGTGCTTCAAAAGAGGCGACCGTTTTGCGGGCGATGCCGAAGACCTCGAAGAATTCGTTCCAGAAGGTCTGCTTCTCGCCGGCCTCGCTGGCGGCGTGGGAGTTCTCGTGGGCGAACTTAATCGCGCGGTGTCGAATTTCGTTCCAAGCGAGCGGCATGCGTTGGGCGGGACTGTTGGCAAATCATCAGGGAAAGTAAATCCCTACTCGCGGGAGGGCGTCTCTCATCTCCCCGACGGCGCAGCAACGTCGCCCTGGTCGCCCGACCGGGACGGTTTTTCCCACGCTTCATCCTCGGGGGCGAAAATTTTTGCGGCGTTGTCACTGGGCGTCTGCTAGTTTCGTTCACATGACCCAAAAGACATTCGTGGCCCTGGCCGTGATCTGCTCTGCCCTCGTCACCCAAGCGGCCGAGATTTCCTTCTTCTCCACCAACGCCACTTGGCGCTGGCTGCGCGGAACCAGCGAGGCGTCGTCGCCGGACGCGAGTTCCTGGCGGAGCAATTCCTTTACCGACGCGGCCTTCGCCACCGCGCCCGCGCCGTTCTGGTATGGCGACGTGCTGGCGGGCGGCACGCAGCTCACGGACATGATGAATGTGTATTCGTGCATCTTCCTGCGCCGCACGTTCGTGGTCACGAATGTGGCGGAACTGGGCGCGCTGCGATTTGGTGCGATGGTGGACGACGGCTACGTGGTCTGGATCAACGGCAGCGAGCGTCTGCGCGTGAACGTGGCGGGCGCGCCCGGCGATCCCGTGACCATCGCCACGCTGGCGGCGAACGCCACCGAGCCGCCGCCGTTCGATTTCTACAATTTCACCTCGCTCGGCTCTTACCTCGTCAATGGCACGAACACCATCGCCATCCAGGTCTTCAACACCAGTCTCACCAGCAGCGACCTCGGCTTCGACTGCTCGCTGGCCGGCGTGATCGTGGACACGAATCCGCCCGTCATCGTGGGCGTGTCGCCCGCGCCGGGCAGCACCATGAACACGCTCACGCAGGTCGTGGTGCAGTTCAGCGAGCCGGTCACGAGCCTGAGCGCGGATGATTTGAACATCTCCGGTGTGGGCGCAACGCGGGTGAGCGCGGCGGGCAATTTCTACACCTTCACCTTCGCGCAGCCGCCCGCGGGCAATGTGGCCATGACCTGGACGGTGGGCCACGGCATTACGGACCTCGCCACGCCGGGCAATCCGTTTGACGAATTCGGGCCGGGCGGGACGTGGAATTACACGCTGGTGGACAACGTGCCGCCCACCGTCTCGCTGCTCTTCCCGGCGGCCAGTGCGGTGGTGCAGTCGCTCGGGCAGATCGAAGTGACCTTCAGCGAAACGGTCGTGGGCGTGAACGCCGCCGATCTTTTGGTCAATGGTGTGCCAGCCACGAACGTCATCGCGCTGCCGAATTCAGTGTATCAATTCCGGTTTGCCGCCGCGCCGACCGGCCCGGTCTCGGTGGCGTGGGCGGGCGGACACGGCATCACGGACGTGGCGGCGGCGCCGAACGCGTTCGCGGGTGGTTCGTGGAATTACACCGTGGACCCGAACGCGAACGTCTCGGGCGTGGTCATCAATGAGATCAACGTCTCGAACCAGAGCGGGGCCAGGGACGAGGATGGCGAGGAGCAGGACTGGATCGAACTCTACAACGCGGGCAGCGGCTCGGTGAATCTCGCGGGCTGGTCGCTGAGTGATGACGCGGATGAGCCGGGCCGCTGGGTTTTCCCGACGCGCACCATTTTGCCGGGCCAGTATCTGGTGGTTTGGGCCTCGGCGAAGGACCGCCGCGCGCCGACCGGCACGAACCGTTTCCACACCAATTTCAAACTGGCGGGCGACGGAGAATTCCTCGGCCTGTTCACGCCGGACTCGCCGCGCCTGCTCGCAAGCGGCTTCGCACCGAAGTTCCCGGAGCAGCGGAACGACAACTCGTACGGCCGCGACGCGCAGGGCGTCTATCGCTACTTCGGCACGCCCACCTTCAACGCGACGAATGGTGTGAGCACCATCACCGGCGTGGTGAGCCGGGTGCATTTCAGCGCGGAGCGCGGGTTTTTCACCGCGCCGTTCCCGCTCGTGCTCACTTGCCCGACGCGCGGGGCGACGATTCGTTACACGCTCGACGGCAGCGAGCCGACGGCGGGGAGCGGCCTCCTCTACACCGGGCCGCTCAACGTGAACAACTCGCTCTTCATCCGCGCGGGCGCGTTTCACACCAACCAGCTTTCATCGAAGATCACCTCGCACTCTTTCCTCTACAATCAGTCGGCGGCGCTCCGTTCGCTGCCGGTCGTCTCGATTCAAACGGCCACGAACAACCTCCTCGGCACGAACGGCATCATCGGCATGTCCGGCGGCACCGGCCCGCCCAACAACGCGTGGACCCCTGTGAACGCCGGCGACTACCACAATCCGACCAAGAAAGGCATCGCGTGGGAGAAGCCGAACTCGGTCGAGTACATTTTGCCGGGCGACAATTCCGGGTTCCAAATTGACTGCGGTATCCGCGTGCATGGCAGCGACTGGACGCGCCCGCGTTACGGCCCCAGCGACAAGTTCTCCTACCGCCTGTATTTCCGCGGCGACTACAGCGCGGGCGAGCTGGGCTATCAATGGTTCACGGACGGCATCGTGCAGAACTTCGATCAGATCGTGCTGCGCGCCGGCCACAATGACATCTCGAACCCCTTCCTGCGCGATGAACTGGCGCGGCAGTTGCACGCGGACATGGGCCAGGTCGCGGTGCATGGCAACTGGGTGAACTTCTTCATCAATGGCGTGTACAAAGGCTATTACAATCCGACCGAGCGTGTAGAGGCTGGCTTTCTCCAGTCGTGGCATGGCGGCAGCAATGGATGGGACGTGATCACCGTGGGCAGCCTCCCGCAAGGCGATGGCGATACGGTGGATTGGACCTCGCTCCGCAATTACATCAACACGCAGGACGCGACGGTGCCGGCGGTTTACAACGAGGTGTTGCGCCGCATGGACGTGGCGAACTTCATTGATTACCTGCTCGTCAACACCTACGGCGCGACCTGGGACTGGCCGCACAACAACTGGCGCGCAGCCCGCGAGCGCGTGCCGTCCGCGAAGTGGCGATTCTACGTGTGGGACGCGGAAGGCGCGTTTGGCGAGTATGACGGGCGCAGCGCGAACTCGGACAGCTTCACCGGCGTGAGCAGTCCGCTGCTGGGCGGCGCGGAGCCGATTCCGCAGTATTACACGCGGCTGCGCAACAGCGCCGAGTTCCGACTGCTCTGGGCGGACCGCGTGCAGAAGCATTACTTCAACGGCGGCGCGCTCTCGGACACGAACATCACGCAGCGCTTCCTCCAGATGCGTGGTGAGTTGAGCCCGGTCATTCCCGGTTTCAACAACAACATCCTCACCACCTTCATCCCGCAGCGACGCCCGAACATGTTCAGCCAGTTCAACACCTACGGCCTTTACGCCTCGAATGCGCCGGTCTTCAACCAGCACGGCAGCAACGTGGCCGCCGGCTTCGCCCTGACCATGACGGCTCCGGGCGCGGGCACCATCTGGTTCACCACCAACGGCGCGGACCCGCGCGTGATGTTCAGCGGCGCGGTCTCGAATGCCGCCACGGCCTACACCGGGCCGGTCACGCTCGGCCAGAGCATGGTCGTGAAAGCGCGCACGTTGAACGCCGGCACCTGGAGCGCGCTCACCGAGGCGCCTTTCGATGTCTCTGCGCGTGGCGTGCCGGTTCGCATCAGCGAGATTCATTACAATCCGCCGGGCGGCACCGCCTTCGAGTTCATCGAGTTGCAAAACATCGGCACCGCGCCGGTGGACCTCAGCGGGATGAGCTTCTCGGGCGTGACCTTCGCCTTCGGCAACGGCACCACGCTCGCCGCCGGGGCGCGACTCGTCATCGCGTCGGATGTCAGCCCCGGCTCCTTCGCCTTCGTCTATCCCGGCGTGGTCGTGACGGGCTATTACTCCGGCAGTCTCAACAACGGCGGTGAACGCCTCGCGCTGGTTGATCTGACTGGCAACGTCATCACCTCCGTGGATTACGACGACGCGAATGGTTGGCCGCTCGCGGCGGACGGCGGCGGTTTCTCGCTGGAGAACATCAATCTCTATGGCGATCCCGATGACCCGGCGAACTGGCGCGCGAGCGTCACGAGCGGCGGCACGCCCGGCGCGGCGAACGCCACCGTGCCCACCGCCGTGGTGCGTTTGAATGAAGTGCTGGCGGAAAATCTCGGCGTCGTGAACCACGCCGGCACCTTCCCCGACTTCGTGGAACTCGCGAACACCGGCGGCGGCAGTGTGGACCTCAGCGGCTGGAGCCTGACCGACAATGACAACGCGCGGCAGTTCGTCTTCCCGCCCGGCAGCACGATTGACGCAAATGGTTTCCTCACCGTGTGGTGCGACGCAACCACGAACGCCACGCCCGGCTTGCACACGGGCTTCGCGCTCGATGCGCAGGGCGACCGTGTTTATCTCTACAACGCCGCGACCAATCTCGTGGACGCGCTCACGCTGGGGCGGCAGTTGCCCAACGCTTCCGTGGGCCGCGTCGGCGGCGCGTGGGTCTTGAACACCGTGACCACGAACGCCGCGAATATCGCCGCGAGCGTCAGCCCCGGCTCCGCGCTTTCCATCAACGAGTTCCTCGCCAACGCGCCGACCGGTTTCCCGGACTGGATCGAACTCTATAACAACTCCGCGCTGCCCGTGGCGCTGCGCGGCCTCTTCCTCTCGAACACGCAGACGGTGCATCAGATCACCTCGCTCTCGTTCATCCCGCCCTTCGGCTTCATCCAGTTGTTCGCGGATGAAGGCGTCGGTCCCGACCGCCTTGACTTCAAACTCTCCGCGCTCGGCGGCACGATCATTCTTTATGATGCCAGCGCGGCTGAGGTGAACCGCCTGAGTTACACCGCGCAGACCGAGGGCGTGACGCGCGGACGTCTGCCCGACGGCACGGCCAACATCGTGAACTTCACCGGCACGGCCAGCCCCGGCGCGTCGAACTACGCCGCGACCTACACCGGCCCGGTGTTGAACGAAGTGCTGGCGCGCAACGTCACCGCGCTCACGAATGCCGCAGGCAATGCGGCGGACTACGTCGAGCTGTTCAACGGCGGCGGTTCGCCCTACTCGCTCGCGGGCTTCAGCCTCGGCCTGGACAGCGCCACGCCGCAGTGGAGCTTCCCGCCCGGCGCCTCCATCGCGGGCGGATCGTATCTCGTCATCTGGTGCGACAACGCGCGCCCGGCCTCGACAAACTCGGGCGACTACAACACCGGTCGCGCGCTCTCCGGCGAAAGCGGCGGCGTGTATCTCTTCAACACCGCGAGCCAGCTCGTGAACTCCGTCGAGTACGGTTTCCAGATCGAGAACCGCGCCCTCGGCCTCGTCAGCGGCGTGTGGCGTCTGCTGACCACCAACTCGCCCGGCGGCGCGAACGGCACCGCCGCCACGCTCGGCACCGCCAGCGGGCTGCGCTTCAACGAATGGCTGGCGAATTCCGCCGACGGACCCGACTGGTTCGAACTGCACAACGGCACGAACTTCCCGGTGGAGTTGAGCGGCCTGATCCTGACCGACGATCCGACGAGCAGCGGCACGAACGAGTTCCGCATCCCGGCGCTGAGTTTCATCGGCGCGAGCAACTTCGTGCAGTGCCTCGCCGACTCCCAGCCCGACCAGGGCCGCAATCATGTGAACTTCTCGCTCGACGCGCTTGGCGACACCCTGCGCCTCTACCAGTCGAACGGCAGCAACATCATTGACACCGTGGTCTTTGCCGCCCAGCCCCTCGGCGTTTCGCAAGGGCGTCTGCCGGATGGCAACACGAACACGCTCTTCACCTTCCCTGGCTCGGCCTCGCCCGCGGCGGCGAACTACCGGCTCATCAACGAGGTGGTGATCAACGAAGTCCTCACGCACGCCACGCTCCCACTGGAAGACGCCATTGAACTGCACAATCCCACGGCGGACGCAGCAGGCGTGGGTGGCTGGTTCCTGAGCGACAGCGCGGCGAACCTGAAAAAATTCCGCATTCCGAATGGTACCACAATTCCGGCGGGCGACTTTATCACCTTCGGCGAAGCGCAGCTCGGCTTCCCGCTCGACCGCGCGCGGCCCGTGGAACTGTGGCTCTCAGCGGCGGATGCCTCGACCAATCTGACCGGCCTCCGCACGCGCGCCCGCTTTGGCGCGGCGGACGACGGTGTGTCGTTCGGACGTTTCCTCGTGGGCGGCGCGATTGAATACGCGGCGCAGACGGCGCGGACCTTCGGCGCGGTGAACTCCGGCCCGCTCGTCGGCCCCGTGGTCATTCACGAAATCATGTATCACCCGACAAACGGCGGCGCGGGCGCGCGCGAGTTCATCGAGTTGAAGAACATCAGCGGCACGAACGTGGACTTGTTCAGCGGCCCGAACGCCTGGCGCGTCGCGGACGGCGTGGACTTCACCTTCCCGCTGGGCGTCACCCTCGCGGCGGGCGATTACGCAGTCGTGGCGGATTTTGATCCGGTCGCGGACCCGACGTTGCTCGCGCAGTTCCGCGCCTACTATTCCGTGCCGCCCGCCGTGCCGGTCTTCGGCCCGCTCGTCGGCAGCCTGAGCAACGACGGCGAGACGGTGGACTTGAAGAAGCCCTCGCTGCCCGACGGCGCGTTCGTCCCGTACGTGCTGGTGGACAAGGTGAGTTATCTCGACCGCGCGCCGTGGCCCGTGGGCCTGGCGGACGGTGGCGGACATTCGCTGCAACGCCGCGTGGCCGCGAATTACGGCAACGACGCCGGCAACTGGCTCGCCGCCGCGCCCACTGCCGGCGGCGCGAACGCCAGCAACCCTGTGGCCCCGCCCGTCATCACGCAATCGCCCGCGACCGCGAACGTGTTCCTGAATGCGAACGTGCTGCTGCAAGCCGCCGCCACTGGGACCGGACCCATCTCGTGGCAGTGGCGCTACAACGGCGCGGAAATTTCCGGCGCGACGAACTCGGGCCTCTTCCTCGAAGCCGTGCGCGCCGAGGAGGCGGGCATGTATGACGCCTACGCTTACAACGCCGGCGGCTCCGTCTTCACCGCGCCCGCGCAACTGACCATCGTGCAACCCGTGTTCCTCACGCTGGCCCCGCCGGCATTTTACCAGACCAACGCTGGCTCGAACGTGACCTTCACCGTCAGCGCGGGCGGCACGCAACCTTACGCCTACCAATGGCGCTTCAACGGCGCGGACATCCCCGGCGCGACCAGCCCGTCCTTCACCATGACCAACCTCACGTTGAACCACGCCGGATATTACGCGGTCGTGGTCACGAACACCTACGCCGCCGTCACCGCGAACGTGACCTTCGCCGTGCTGGTGCGCCCGGTGATCACGAACCACATCCAGTCGCTGAGCGTGCTCCAGGGCGGCACCGCCGTCTTCACCGTGTTGGCCGGGCCGGACCACCCGCTGGCCCCGCTCTGGTATCGCTGGATTCGCAATTCCTCGGCCTATGCCACCACCTCGGTGCCGGTGCTCGTCCTGACCAACGTGCAGGCCAACGCCACCTTGCGCGTCTCCGTGACCAATGGCGCCGCGCCCGGCGGCGTCTCCAGTCCCGCCATCGGCACCGTCGTTCTCACCATGCTCCCGGATTTCGACGGCGACGGCATCTCCGACTGGTGGGAGACGAATTACTTCGGCAACATCGGCACGACCAACAACGCCGCGAACGCGCTGCTCGACCCGGACGGCGACGGCATGAGCAACCGCGACGAATACATCGCCGGCACCAATCCAACGAACGCGTTCAGCGTGCTTCGCCTCGCGCTGCTCCCCACGGCGGGCGGTCAGATTGAGTTTGTGGCGCAATCGAACATCGCCTACACCATCCAGTACCGGACCAACCTATCCGGGCCGCCCTGGACAAGCGTGACGAACATCGCGGGCCAGTCGCTCATCCGCACCATCCAGTTGAGCACGCCGTATCCCGCGCCCCAGCGGGAGCGTTACTTCCGCGTGGTCACGCCGCCAGTGCCGTAGCGGGAAACAAATTTGAAGACACCGCCGCCGCGTGATGAACGCGGCGGCGTTTTTTTAACGGAGCGCGGACCGCCGAGTCCGCGCGATCCAATGATAAGAATTATTTAAGCACGGCCAATTTAGAGGCATCGGCCCTGAGGGAGTGATAAACACGCGGACTCGGCGTTGCGCGCTCCGACTGATTACTGACCACTAATTACTGGCTACTGCTTTGCCCCGCCCCGCAACCAGTCCGCGAGCAGTTCGATGGATTTGATGTCGAGAATTTTTTCCTCGTGGAAGGCCGGCATCCGGTCATTGCGCTGGCCGTAAAAGCGTTCGTGCTTGGAATTCGAGATGAGGGCGACGAGCCATTCGCGCGAGCCGTAGCCGGTGAGATCGGGCGCGGTGGCGTCCGGGTCCTGCTTGCGGAACTGATGGCACTCGGTACAGCGCGCGGTCTCGCTGGCCATGAATTTTCTTCCCGCTTCAATCAGCGCAGCGTCGCGTTGGTCGGCATCTGCGAGTGCGGGCAACCGCGCTTCGGCGGCCAGCGCGGCGGTGACTTGCTGCGACTGTTCCGGCGTGAAATTCGCCGCGTCCTTCTTCACGAACTTCACCATCTTGCCGTCCGCGAATTTCGTGCCGCCAAAAAAATTCGAGCTGGCGATGCGTTTCGGATCGAGCAGCGCCGCCACCCATTCGCGCGAGCCGAAGCCTTTGAGGTCGGCGGCGGACTGCGGATCCTTCACGGCGAGGCCGAGGCCGTTGTGGCCGTCGTAGCGATGGCAGCTCGCGCAGTTTTTCGCGAAGAGCTTCGGCCCTTGCGTGAGCGGATCGTTCCGCAGCAGTTCCACCGCGCCGGTGATGGGAATGCCGCGCGTGTGCGCCAGTTCCACCACGCGCTTGGATTCCTGCTCGGCCTGTTGCACCGAGGCCAGATACTCAGGCTTGTGCAAATCTTCCCGTACGGCCTGCACGGTCAGCAGCGTGGCGCTGATGAGAATGATGCCGAGCAGACCCAGATTGAAGCGATGTCCGAGCTTCCACTTGCCGATGAAGGGCAGGGCAAACAACAGGCCCAAGACCACGCTCGGAATGATGATCGCCCCGACGAGTTCCCCCTGATGGCCGAAGATTTTGATCAGCCACTCGACCTTGAGGAACTGGAACAGAAACAGGAAATACCATTCCGGCCGTGCGGCGCTGAAGCTCTCGCTCGGATCAGCGGGTGCTCCCAGTGGTGCGCCCAGATCGCCGCCGCCGAACAGCCGCCGCTGCACGATGAAGAACATGACCGCCGCCAGCACTGCAAGACACGCCACCACGTCCTTCAACACTTGGTCCGGCCAGAAGGCGCAGTCGGGTTTCTTCTTCGGCTGCGCGGCGGTGAGTCCGTGTTTCCGAAACAAATAGACGTGGCCGACGATGAACGCGATGAGCAGTCCGGGCAGCACACCCGCGTGCAGCGCGAAGAAGCGCGTGAGCGTGTGGTGCCCATAGTCCGCGCCGCCGATGACGATCTTCTGCAACTCCGGCCCGATGAAAGGCGTAATGGCCATGATGTTCGTCGCGACCTTGGTGGCCCAGTAGCCTTTCTGATCCCACGGCAGCAAATAGCCCGTGAGTGACAGCCCGAGCGTGAGCAGCAACAGCACCATGCCGAAGAAAAAATTCACCTCGCGCGGCGCTTTGTAAGCCCCGTCCACGACGACCTGCATCAAGTGCAGAACCAGCAGCACGGTCATCGCCTGCGCCGTGAAATGATGGATGCCGCGCAGCAGCCAGCCGCCCCACATCTCGTGCTGGATGTAATAAACGCTCTCCCAAGCCGTCTGCGAACTGGGCGAGTAGGCCATCCAGAGGAATACGCCGGTGATGACCTGCACCATGAAGGCGAAGCTGAGCGTGCTGCCCCACACGTAGCGCCAGCGCGAGCCGCCGGGCACGTTTTCGTAGAGCGTCTCGTGGAGGAGCTTCTTGCAACCCGTGCGCGAGTCGAGCCAGTCGTAGAGTGCGCCGACTTTTTTCATTTGCTCAAAATTTTTACGGTTTGCTCGCCCTGGTCGGGTCGGCCTTGGTAGTGGGACAGCCGCCCCCGGCTGTCTTTAGTCGCGCGGGCGCCCTCGCCCGCGGTTCGACAGGCGGGGGCGCCGGTCGAGACTAAGACCGGCGAGGGCGCCGGTCCCACTACGGCTGTGATAAGACGCGGCTTCATGAAGGGATTTTCTCGGTGGTGCCGGCGCGGAAGTTTTGGAACTTCACCCAGACTTCGCCGTCGTTCTTCACTTCCACGGCCAGTTCATCGAGGCCGCGCGGCGCAGGGCTTTTCGGGTCGTTGATTTTTCCGTCGAGCGCGAAGGTGCTGTTGTGGCACGGGCAGAGGTAGCAGTTCCGCGCGTCCATGAAATCCACGAAACAGCCCGCGTGCGGGCAGACGACGTTGAAGGCGCGGGGTGGTCCGCCCTTTTCGCGACGCAGATAGACCGCGCCCACGGCGGTCTCGGGCGATTTGTTCCAGGCGTCCACGCGGCTGGCGAGCACGGTGAATTTGCGCGGCACGCCGTCATCGGGCAGGGCGTTCAAGGCGGCGACACGCACCAGTTGCCCGCCGGTCTGCGACTTGCGCCGGGCCGGATCGAGCCACACCGCCAGGCCGGCGGCCAGGGGGACGAGAGTGATGATGCCGCCGAGGACATGACACGCGAGCTTCTTGAGGAAGCCGCGCCGGTCAGGGCCGGAGCAATGGTCGCACTTTGAATTTTCCATGAACGAGCTGTGAGACGAGTCTGGTGGAAACGCTGTTCACTTGGCAAAAGGGTTTTCCCAATGTCCGTCGTGAGAAAAGCGCAGTGGCCATGCGGCCATTGCAATTCCTCGAAAGCCTTCGCAGCGGCAAGCCATCCGGTTTGCCGTGAGTGGTGCGCCCACCATGCACCGTTAAGATTTGTCGTCCTTGTCGCCGGACGAAAAGATGCCGGGCGGTTCAACAATTGGGCCGCCCAGCATGTCGGCGATTTGTGATGATGATGGAACGCCAGTGATTTCTTGCACGGATGGTTCGAACAACACCTGCTGAGACTCATCAACTATGCGAACGCATGAACTGCTGAAAAGATCGCTGGAGGCTAACTTCTTCAGTTGGTCGAAATTCACAGACTCATGGTTGGTGTTCATGAAGAACCCAGCATCAGGATAGAAGATTTGGATGCGGTAGATCATATGACACACACCTACTCTCCGTCGCTTCCCGCCTCACCCGCCTTCCGCCGAAACAACACCACCACATGCCCGACCTGCATCACGATTTTCGCGCGCACGCCTTCGGCGAGTTTCGGCCCGAGTTCCTTCTTCTGCTCCTTGAACTCGTCGAACTTCACCTTCACCAGGTCGTGATGCGTAAGCGTGGTGTCCACTTCCTTGAGGAAGGCGGGGCTGAGTCCGTCTTTGCCCATCTTGAGCATGGGCTTGAGGAGTTGGGCGCGCGCCTTGAGCGCACGGAGTTCACGGTTGGAAATTTCTTCGGCCACGGGCGCAGACTAGGGGAACGCCGGGCAATGCCAAGCGGCTACTTAATCTTGTAGCTGCCGTCGTCGAGCTTCTCGCGATACTTCTCATGGCAGGCTTTGCAGTTCTTGCCGACCGCGCCCCACTGTGATTTCACCTTGTCCCAATCGCCCGCCTTGGCCGCCGCCGCCGCACCCGCCGCGCCCGCCGCCGAATCGTCGGACCATTTCACCGCGTCGTCATTCTTGCGCGCCTTGAAGAAGGCGGCCATCGCCTGGTAGGCCTCGGCCACGGCGGCGGCGTCCTTCTCGACGGCGGCGGCGTTCTTTGCCTCGAAGTTGGCTTTGAAACCCTTGGTCAGCTTGCCGACCCCCTTCATGTGTTTTTGAAACGCCTTCTCATCCACCACCTCGGCGGCGCGGACGGTGGTGAGGGAAACGACGGACAGGGCAAGAGCCAGAAAAAGTTTTGTGTTCATGCGTGGCGCGGTTTGTAAAGAGGCGCGACCAGACTGGCGAGCGCGAAATCGGGCGGACGACGCCGGTCCGCCGCTCCGCCCCGCAATTCACCGGCCCGGACACGGGGCTTCCACGGTAGCTCAATCCGGTAGCATCCCGTCGCGAATTCGCTCTCCGCCGCCGCACCTCGCAGATAAGTTGTTTACCGAGTCAGAAGCCAATTCGTAACAACGCCATGAATTCGATCTTAGAACTGCCGGCCTCCGGGACGTCGCCCCGCGCGGAAGATTTCCATCAACCCAACCGCAACACGACGTGGGAATACCGATTCGTCCTCCAAGACGAATGGAGTTCCGGCCGCGCGCTGGCCGAACTCGCGCCGGAAGGCTGGGTCGTGGTGAGCTACGGTATCCGCCGCGACAACCAGCGCGAATATCTGCTGCGCCGTCCGAGGAAGTAGCCTCGCGCCCTTGGCGTCCCCCGTTGTTGTCGCCCGTAGGACGTTGAGCCATCTTTCCTTCGGAGTGGCGACAGCCTTGCACGCAGTGGATTCCACGTCCGCTGGACTGGCGTCATGGATCAAATCGCAGGCCGACTGCGGACAGGGCTGTCCGATCCTCCTCACGCTTTGGCAACTCTGCTTCCTGTTGCTCCGCCGCCGGAACTTTCAGTTGACAGTTCCTCGACAAACCCTGTGTCATTCGCCCCATTCTCTGAGGTTTGACGCGACGAATCGCCGTCTGCCCAGAGGTCCAAACGCAATTTCAATGAGTAAGAAAATTAACGTCGCCATTGTTGGCCTCGGCTTCGGCGCGGAATTTATTCCTCTCTGGCAAAAACATCCCCATGCGGATTGCTACGCCATCTGCCAGCGCAACGAAAAGAAGCTCAACGCGGTCGGCGATTACTTCGGCGTGAACGTGCGCTACCGCGAGTTCGACGCGGTGCTTAAGGACAAGAACGTGGACGTGATCCACATCAATTCCCCCATTCCCGACCACGGCTGGATGAGCATCGCCGCGCTCAAGGCCGGCAAGCACGTCGCCTGCACCGTCCCGATGGCCACCAACATCGCGGACTGCAAAAAGATCGTCGAGCTGGTGCAGAAGACCGGCCTGAAATACATGATGATGGAGACCGTCGTGTATGCCCGCGAATACCTTTTCATGAAGGAGATGCTCGATCAGGGCAAGCTGGGCAAACTCCAGTTCGTGCAAGCGAGTCATCAGCAGGACATGGACGGCTGGCCGAATTACTGGCCCGGCCTCCCGCCGATGTGGTACGCCACGCACTGCGTCGGCCCCGTTGCCGGATTGATTGGCAAGCCGGCGGAATATGTGTCGTGCTTCGGCTCCGGCACCGTGCGCAAGGAACTCCAGAAATGCTACGGCTCGC
The DNA here is from genome assembly GCA_043758205.1 of Akkermansia sp. Classification (GTDB taxonomy): domain Bacteria; phylum Verrucomicrobiota; class Verrucomicrobiia; order Limisphaerales; family SIBH01; genus JANNGC01. The sequence continues at coordinate 43,965 of JAYVNY010000203.1, read as the reverse complement.
CCTTCGCCGTCGAGACCGCGCACATCAAGTTCAAGGGCACGGACGTGAGCGCCCGCATCATCCGCTCGCTCTTCGACACCGCGCGCCAGTATCGCGAGAGCATTGATGTCTATGGCGACAAGAAGTCGGTCGAGTGGCCGCTGGTTGAGCACCAGCCGCTGATCATCCACACGGCCAAGAAGCCCGAGCCGAAGATTCCCAGCACGATCAAGTGCCCCGACTTTGCCAAGCGTTTGCCCAAGGGCATCCAGAAATACACGACGCAGGGCGTCTATGATTCCAGCAAGAAGACGCACCTGAGCTTCACCCAAGGCAGCGGCCACGGCGGCAGCCATCCGCACCTCGCGAATGAATTCGCGATGGCTCTGCACGAAGGCCGCGACCCGTTCCCGAACGCGAAACAGTCCGCGAACTGGACGTGCGTCGGCCTCTGCGCCCACGAATCCGCGCTCAAAGGCGGCGCGATTGTGAAGTTGCCTGTGTTCACTTTATAGTTCGCGCATGGCCACCGTGACCCTGAACAAAGTTCTGACCCTGGCCGGAACGCTTCCCGGCGAGGATCAGGAAATGTTGATCGAACTGCTGCGCCACCGTCGGGCCGAGTCCTGGCGCAAGGAACTCGCCCAGGATTCGCGCAAGGCCGAGCGGGATTTCCGCGCCGGCAAGTTGAAGGCCGTGAGTGCAGTGTCGCTTGTGGCCCGGTTGCGCCGGGAATGGGCAGACGAGGCGCTTAAAAAATGACCCGCGCGCTGGTCGAGACGCCGCGTTTCACCCGTGCGTTGCGTAAGTTCACCGCGCGCCAGCGGCAGCGTCAGGAGTGCGTCGCCGAGACGCTACTGCGGATGGGAGCGGACGTGTTTGATCCGCGCTTGAAGACGCACGGACTGAGCGGGGCGATGGAAGGCCATTTCGCCTGTTCTTGCGGCTATGACTGTCGGCTCGTGTTCAAGCTGGTGCAGGATGCGAAGACAAAAAAGGAATGCATCCTCCTGGTGAACGTGGGCACGCACGATGAAGTTTACTGAACTGTTCTGAACCAAAACAAAAACCAACATAACTATGTCAGCAAACACTGAAAGCGTTGCACCTAACGCAAAACGGCTCCTCTGGGCCGGCTTCATGGCGATTCTCGCGGCGGGCGTCGGCTTCGCCATTCGCGGCGGCATCTTCGACAACTGGGGCGCGGAGTTCGGCTTCACCGCCACACAGCTCGGAGCCATCGGCGGCGCGGGCTTCACCGGCTTCTGCTTCGGCATCATCATCGGCGGCGTGGTCTGCGACAAGATCGGCTACGGCAAGCTGGTGGTCGCAGCCTTCGTGCTGCATGTGGCCTCGTTCGCCGTGACCATGCTGGCCACCACGCCAGCCAACGCCTACCAGATGCTGACCATCGGCATGTTCATCTTCGCCTTTGCCAACGGCACGCTTGAAGCCGTGGCCAATCCACTGGTGGCGACGTTGTTCCCGAACAACCGCACGCACTACCTCAACATCCTGCACGCCTCCTGGCCGCTGGGCATGATCTTCGGCACGGCCATCGGCTGGGTGCTGGACGACAAGTTGCAGATTCACTGGAAGGTGCAGCTCGCGCTGTATCTCATCCCGACCGCGCTTTACGGCATCATGTTCATGGGCCAGAGCTTCCCGAAGTCGGAAGCCTCGGCGAAAGGTTCGAGCCTCGCGCAGATGTTCAAGGATGTCGGCATCCTTGGCGCGCTAGTTGTCGGATTCCTCTTGTCCTTGTTCTTCGCCGACATTTTCAAAGGTGTAATTACGCCGAAAAACGCGACACCTGAGCAAATGCTACAGGCTGTTGGGCAAGCCAAGATGATTGGTTATGCAATCGGTGGGTTGGTGATCATCGCGGTAGGCGTGTTGACGCGCTTCTCGCTCGGCTCGCTCCTGCTGTTCGTCCTGTTTGTCACCCATGCGATGGTCGGCGCGGTGGAACTCGGCACGGACGGATGGATTCAGAATATCACTGGCAACCTCTTCACCTCGGAACAGGGCAAGATGCTCTTCCTCTGGACCTCGGCCATCATGTTCGGCCTGCGCTTCTGCGCGCATTTCATTGAGAAGAATTTGAAGCTCTCACCCGTCGGCCTGCTTTTCGTCTGCGCGGTGCTGGCGGTCATCGGCCTGCGGCTCGCGAGCGGAATGCAGACCTTCGGCATGGCGCTCGTGGCGCTCGGCATCTACGCGGTGGGCAAAACGTTCTTCTGGCCCACGATGCTCGGCGTGGCCTCGGATCGCTTCCCGCGCACGGGCGCGGTGGCGATCTCGATCATGGGCGGCATCGGCATGTTGTCCGCCGGTTTGATCGGCGGCCCCGGCCTCGGCTACGCGAAAGATCGTTTCTCCGCCGAGACTTTGAAGACCGTGGACGCGGCGACCTTCGAGACGGTGAAAGCCGCCGCGCCGTCGAAGTTCCTGTTCTTCAGCGAGGTCACGGCCATTGACGGCGGAAAGCTCGCCGAAGCGCAGCATGTGGACGTCGCCGCACGCACGCCGGCGCAGAAAGCCATCGCGGACTCCAGCATCACCGGCGACCGCCGCACGCTGAAGGCCGACTCGTTCATCCCGCTGACAATGGCGGCGATTTACCTGCTGCTGATGCTCTATTTCAAAACCATTGGCGGCTACAAGGTGGTCCACATCGCGGACGGCCAGAAATCCTGAGCACAGGCTGAACTTCACGAAGGCGGCGCGGCAACGCGCCGCCTTTTTTGTTGGAGCGCGGGTGTCGTGTGAGGCGTCGCAAGTCAACGGGGTAGGTGACCAGAAAAGTTCAGGTCCGCACGGGGGAGAAATTTTTCCGGTGCGCCTACGAAAACAGAGGGTCGTGGATTTGGTCGCGCTCGACCAAAGCAAGTCCCGCCGTGTCCCTCAGTGCTCCGACTCCGGCCCCGGCTCCACGAGCCAGCGGCTGAGCACCGCGCCGATCAGGGCGTAAGCGCCGGCCACGCCCGCACCGACGAGCGCGATGCGCGCCGGGTCGGGCTTGTCCGAGGCCGCCAGCGTGAGCGTGATCCACGCCGCCGCTGTGCCGAGCACGCGCCCGCCGATGTTGGCCGCGAAACTTTCGCCCGTGCCGCGCAGGTGCAGCGGGAAAACCCGTGGAATGTAATTTCCCCAGAAACTGAACTGCGCCACCACCAGGAAGCCGGCCACGAAAATGCCGACCTTGATCCAGATGAGGCTGTCCGCATTCGCAAGCTGCTTCGGAATCCACCAAAACAGCAGCGGCACAAAAATCAGCGAGGGAATCAGGAACATGCGGAGCAACGTGCGGCGGCTGACGATCCACACCGCCAGCCCCGCGAGCGCGAGGCGCCCGGTCATGCCGCCAATTTCCTGCCAGAACGTGACCTGCGCCACGGCTTTGTCGCTGGCGTTGCCGCCGATTTGCCGGCGCTGCGGCGGAGTCAGCGTTTTGCCCTCGGCGGCGGCTTTCGCCACGGCGTCCTTGGCCGTGGCGATCATCGCGGCGTGGCCGGCCTGGTTTGGCGTGCCGACGGCCTGGGCGCCGAGGATTTGCGGAAGCTGTTGAATCGCGCCGAACGCCAACCCGTAGCTCGCGGCGAAAATCAGCGTGGTGATGATGGTGGTCTGGCGCAGTTCGGGCGCGAACAATTCGGCGATGCTCGGGCGCTTGAGTTGTCCCGCGGCGCGCTTGCGTTCCCAGTCCGGCGATTCCGGGAGAAACGGGCGGATCAAAATCAATGGCAGCGCGGGAATGACGCCGGAAATCAGCGTGTAGCGCCACGCTTCGTGTCCGCCGTGAATGCCCGGCAGGCTGAGCGCCCATTTCGCCGCCAGCACGTTCGCCGCCGCCACCAGCAGGCCGCCCACGGAGGAAAACGCCTGGGTGTAGCCGAGCACTTTCTCCCGCTGCTCACGGTCCTTGAACAGCTCCGCCAGCCACGCCACCGCCGCCACGAATTCCACACACACGCCGATGAACACGAGGCAGCGGAAGAAGAGCAGTTGCCACAGATTCGTCGAGAAGCCCGCCGCGCAAGCCGCAAACGCGTAGAGCAAAATACTGAAGGTCAGCACACGCCGCCGCCCCAGCCGGTCGGTGAGATAACCGCCGAGCAGGCCGAACACGCCGCCCGCCAGCGCCGGCACGAAGAACAGCGTGCGCGCCCAGTTCGTGAACTCCTTCGAGCCGGGCAGGAGCAGCGGCACGCCGTCCGCGCCCACGCCGCCGAGCGCGGCCAGCGCTGGCTTGACGATGAGCGGCAGCATGAGCAGCTCGTAAATGTCGAACGCGAACCCGATGGACGCGATGATGCAGATGAGCCAGTGCGTGCTCGTGAATTTGAATGGCGCGGAGGAATTCATCGGCGGATGTATGCCGGGGCGGCGTGGAGGCGACAAGACTTTTGCACCCCTCGGATGAATGGGTGGCATCCGAACACGGTTCTTAAAACACGGGCGTGGTAGGGCGTCGTCGCTCCGCGCGCGCCGGGCCAGCAGCGGAAAAATATTGCGAAACTGACTGGAGCCTCACCCCGGCGCGCGCGGAGCGACGACGCCCTACCAAGAACAGTGTTCGGATGCACGCGATCTCTTGGTCAACGTCACGACTGGAATTCCCTGCAACGCGCTGCCCACCTTGTGTGAGCCGCCAGAATAGATTTTTTGTCTTCCGTGATTTCAAGCGTGCGACGTGCGGCGCTTCCTGCCAGTGTTTTGCCGTGTTGCTCAGGATCGCCCGGATTCTTCTGGTCATCGTGTGGCTTTCGACTCGCACCATCAACGCTGCGGATCGGGAGCCGGACGCCGCCTTTCGCAGCACTCCTCTCACGGTTCCCGCCGGCGGACGGGCCGGGTTCACAACCATGCCGCCCGAGTCCACGGGAATTCGCTTTATCAATCTGGTGGCTGAGTCGCATTACGGAACGAACCAGATTTTAATCAGTTGCTCCGGCGTGGCGGCGGGTGATGTCGATGGTGACGGACGGTGTGATTTGTATTTCTCCCGGATCAACGGCTCCAACGCGCTTTACCGCAATCTTGGCGACTGGCGCTTCGAGGACATCACGGCTGCCGCCGGCGTGGCGTGTCCGAACATGGCTTCGTCGGGCGTCGCGCTGGTGGATCTCGATGGCGACGGCGATCTGGATCTGGTCGTGAACTCCATCGGTCACGGCACGCGCCTCTACCTCAACGACGGGCGGGCGCACTTCACCGAGTTGATGAAAGACAAGCCGTTGAACCTGGGCAAAGGCGGCATGTGCCTCGCGCTGGGCGATCTCGACGGCGATGGATTCCTCGATCTCTACGTTTCGAACTACCGCACGCTGGCCTTGATGGACATGCCGAACGCGCGTTTCTTTTTCAAGAAGCGGCCGGATGGGAGCCAGTATGTGAGTTCGTTCAACGGCCGCTCCGGGCAGGAGCCGGATCTGGTGGATCGCTTCGTGGTTTCACCCGTGGGCGGGATTGATGAGCAGGGCGAAGCGGATGGAATTTACCGCAACCTCGGCGGGACGAACTTCATTCCGTTCTCCTTCACCAATGGCGCGTTCCTGGACGAGGACGGCGTGCCCCTGACTCGCCCGCCGTTCGACTGGGGCTTGTCGGTCATGATTCGCGACCTGAACCAGGACGGGCTCCCGGATATTTACGTTTGCAATGACTTCGATTCCCCCGACCGCGTCTGGCTCAATCAGGGCGGTGGAAAGTTTCGCGCCGCGCCGCGCCTCGCGCTGCGACAGCAATGCGTCTTCTCCATGGGGCTGGATGTGGCGGACATCAATCGCGATGGGTTCGATGACATCTTCGTCGTGGACATGCTGAGCCGCGATCACCTGCGTCGCATGGATTTTCTGCCGCACCGGAAGGCGCCAATTCCCTTCGTCGGCGAAATGGACAATCGCCCGCAATACTCGCGCAACGTCCTCTATTTGAATCGCGGCGACGGCACTTACGCGGAAATGGCGGCGTTCGCCGGGCTGGAAGCCACGGAGTGGTCGTGGTGCCCGGCGTTTCTCGACGTCGATCTCGACGGCTGGGAGGATGTGCTGGTGACCAACGGTCACGAGCGCGATGCACGCGGCATGGACGTGCTGGATCGGATCAAGGCGATGCGCGCCGCGGGGGGATTGAAATCGGCCGAGGAAACGTTCGCGGTGCGCAGAATGTTTCCCCGCCTCGCCACGCCGAATGTCGCCTTCCGCAATAACCACGACCTCACGTTCAAGGAGGTGGGCCAGGAGTGGGGATTTAATTTCGCCGGCGTATCCCACGGACTCGTGCTCGCTGATCTGGACAACGACGGCGACCTCGACGTGGTCATCAACAACTTCAACGATCCGCCGACTCTCCTCCGCAACAACAGCAGCGCGCCGCGCGTCGCGGTGAAATTGAAAGGCCGCGCGCCGAACACGGCAGGCATCGGCGCGAAAATCAAAGTCTCTGGCGGTCCCGTGACACAGCAGCAGGAAATGATCGCGGGCGGACGTTATCTGGCCTCGGATCAGGCGATGCGAGTGTTCGCCGCGGGCAGCGCGACGAATTCATTGACCATCGAAGTCAACTGGCGCAGCGGGCGGCGCAGCGTAGTGAACGGCGGGAAGGCCAATCAGCTTTATGAAATCGTCGAGCCGTCCGACGCGACTTCTCCCTCTCCCGTGAACGGAGAGAAGCCGCCGCATCAGCCTTTCTTCCGGGACGTAAGCGCGCTGCTGAATCACACGCACGCTGAGGAGCCGTTCGATGACTACGCGCGCCAACCGTTGCTGCCGAAGAAGTTGAGCCAGCTTGGGCCGGGCGTGAGTTGGGCCGACGTGGATGGCGATGGCCTCGACGACATCGTGATCGCGAGCGGCAAGGGCGGCACGCTCACCGCGTTTCGCAACGACGGGCGCGGCGGATTCCAGCCGTTGAACCAACCGCCGTTTAACCAGCCAGTGACGCGCGATCAAACGACCGTGCTCAGTTGGCCGAAGGCCCCGGGCCAGATGACGCTCCTGACCGGTTCGGCGAATTACGAGGACGGCACCAATGACGACAGTTGCGTGCGCGAATACGATTTGAAGGCCAAGATGACGGTCAACCGCCTGCCCGGCTTCGAGTCGAGCACCGGCCCGCTGGCGCTCGCGGACATAGACAGCGACGGCGATCTGGATTTGTTTGTCGGCGGACGAGTTATCGGGGGGAAATTTCCTGCGCCTGCCTCAAGCGCTTTCTTTCGCAACTCCGGTGCGCGCTGGGAACTCGACGCAGTGAACACGAAGACTTTGGCCAACGTCGGCCTCGTCAGCGGCGCGGTCTTCAGCGATCTCGACGGCGATGGCCAGCCCGATCTCGTGCTCGCCTGTGAGTGGGGGCCGCTGAAAATTTTCCGCAACGAGCAGGGCAAGTTCACGCCTTGGAACCCAAGCATCACGGGCGTTGCGCTCAACTCTCAACTCACAACTCTCAACCAACTGACGGGCTGGTGGAACGGCGTCGCGACGGGTGATTTCGACGGTGACGGACGCATGGACATCGTGGCCTCGAACTGGGGCCGCAACACCCGCTACGAATCCGGCCGCGTTGAGCCGCACCGGATTTATTACGGCGATATCGGTGGTGACGGCACGACTGCGGTGATGGAAGCCCACTATGAGTTGAGCCTGAATAAAATTGTTCCGTCGCAACGACTGGACGTGCTGGCCAGGTGGCTGCCGTTTTTACGCGCGAGTTTTCCGACGCATCAGGCTTTCGGACAGGCGGGTGTGGAGCAGATTCTTGGCGCGCAGTTCAAGGAGGCCAGGTCCCTCGAAGCGGCCTGGCTGGAGAGCACGGTGTTTTTGAATCGCGGCACGGGTTTTGTGGTTCGCCCGCTGCCCATGGTCGCGCAGTTTGCACCCGCCTTCGGCTTATGCGTGGGGGATTTTGATGGTGACGGATTCGAGGACATTTTTCTCGCCCAGAATTTCTTCGCGGTGGCCGTCGAGGTGCCGCGTCAGGACGCCGGAGTCGGTTTGTGGTTGCGAGGCGATGGCCGTGGAAATTTTTCTCCCGTCAGCGCGGCCGAAAGCGGGGTGCAGATTTTCGGCGAGCAACGCGGCGCGGCGCTGGCGGATTACGATGGCGACGGACGGGTTGATTTGTTGGTCGGACAAAACGCGCACCCCGCCAAGCTGTTTCACAATCTCGCCGCCAAGCCCGGATTGCGCATCCGGCTCGCGGGTCCACCGGCCAATCCCCAAGCCATCGGCGCGGTGCTGCGGATTGGATCAGGCCCGGCGCGCGAAGTGCAATCCGGCTCCGGCTATTGGTCCCAAAACAGCGCCGTGCAAGTGATGTGTGCGCCGACTCCGGCGACTCAGCTTTCGGTTCGCTGGCCGGGTGGCGGAGTCACGAATTTGAACATTCGGGCGGACGCCCGAGACATTACGGTGTCGTGGAACGGCGGCGGGAAGCCCCAGTAACGCGGGAGGCGTGGCCTGGCTTTGATTCCAGGCCAGAGCTTTGGGCGCTCAAAGACCGAGGGCTTGAACGCAGGCTCAACACGCGCTCAACTTCTGTATCTCAATGTTTTGTCCAAAAAAGTTGCTGATCGGTCTCGTCTCCGTGGCGGCGGGACTCGTGGCCATCCAACCCGCACTGGGAAAAACTACGGCCTGGCACACGGAGAAAGGTGTGCGGTGGGCAGACCTGGAGCCGCCGCCTGGCGGCAAGGCGGGCTTCACGCTGCTGCCCCCGGGCCAGACCGGAATTTTTTTCACGAACGAACTCGACGAATGGAAGGGCGCGTCCAATCGCGTCCTGTTCAACGGCTCAGGCGTGGCCGTGGGCGACTTTGATAACGATGGTTTGCCCGATCTCTTTTTCGGCAGCCTGCAAGGCCGCAACGCGCTCTACAAAAATCTTGGCCAATGGAAATTCCAAGACGTGACCAAAGGCTCCGGCCTCGTCGCCACAAACCAAAATTATCGCGGGGCCGTTTTTGCCGACGTGAACGGGGACCGTTGGCTCGACCTGCTGATGACCACCACCGGCAGCGGGGTGCTTTGTTTCACGAACGATGGCCGTGGAAAATTCGCCGAGGCCACGGCTTTCGCCGGCTTGGGCAGCAAAAACGGCAGCGTCACGGTCGCACTCGCGGACGTTGATGGGAATGGCACGCTCGATTTGTACGTCTGCAACAACCGCACGGACGACATTCGGGATCGGGGGCAGGTGGATATTCAAATGGTGGGTGGACAGTTGATGATTCCGCCGTCGTTGAAAGACCGGCTTGTGGTGGTGAACGGTCAGGTGATGGAGTATGGCGAACCGGACGCGCTTTATCTCAACGACGGCCAGGGACGCTTCACCGCGGTCTCATGGACGAACGGCGCATTTTTGGACGAGGGAGGAAAACCCTTGGCCGAGGCGCCGCGGGATTGGGGACTGACGGCGACCTTCCGCGACATGAACGGGGATGGCTTGCCCGACTTGTACGTGTGCAACGACTACTGGACCCCGGATCGGATTTGGATCAACGACGGCCAGGGACATTTTCGCGCCATCGACAAACTCGCCGTCCGTCACACCAGCGCCAGTTCCATGGGCGTCGATTTCGCAGACTTAAATCGCTCGGGTCACATGGATTTTTTCGTGGTGGACATGTTGAGCCGCGATCACCGGCTGCGCAAACGGCAGGCTCTGGCGCAAAGCCCGGTGTCTTCCATGATTGGTGCCATTGATGACCGTCCGCAAATCATGCGGAACACGTTGATGCAAAATCGCGGCGACGGAACTTTTGCGGACGTCTCGGATTTCGCGGGGCTGTCTGCTGCCGAATGGGCCTGGCAACCGGTGTTTCTAGATGTCGATCTCGATGGCTACGAAGACGTGCTGATCACCACTGGTCACGCTAAGGACGTGCAGGATTTGGATGCCGCAGCGGCCATTCAAGCCAACGAATCGCCGCGTCCCAAAGGCACCGGCCTGGTCGAATTCCAAGGCAAAATGATGACGGCCCATGAAGCGTTCATCACCCAGAAAATGCTCAACGGCCGTCACTATCCCCGGCTCGATACTCCCATCGTCGCGTTCCGGAACCGGGGTCAGTATCGCTTCAGCGAGGTCACGGCGGACTGGGGGTTGAACACGCCCGGCGTGCATCACGGCGTCGCGGTGGCGGATCTGGATGGCGACGGCGATCTCGATATGGTGGTGAATAATCTCGGCGCACCGGCGGGAATTTATCGCAATACGACGAGCGCGGCCCGCGTGGCGGTTCGCTTGAAGGGACTGGCTCCGAATACGCAGGGCATCGGCGCGAAAATCACCCTGCTCGGCGGCGCGGTGCCCATGCAGAGCCAGGAAGTGATCAGCGGCGGCCGTTACATGTCCGGCTCCGATCCGATGCTGGTCTTCGCCGCCGGAAAATCGGCGGGCAACATGATCATTGAGGTGAACTGGCGCAACGGCCGGTTCAGTCGGGTGGAAGGTGCCGCCGCGAATCGCCTCTACGAAATTGATGAATCAATGGCGGGCGAGTTGAAGAGTGAAAAGCGCCTGGAAGTCCCGCCCATGTTCAAGGACGTCAGTGCGCTGATTGGCCACCTTCACGTCGAAGAATCCTTCGATGACTACGCGCGCCAGCCACTGTTGCCCTTCAAGTTAAGCCAGCTTGGCCCGGCGGTGGCGTGGTACGATTTTACGGGCGATGGCCGCGATGATTTGATCGTGGGGGGCAGCCGGGGCGGGGTCGTGGCCATTTATCAAAACGACGGCAAGGGTGGTTTTGTCTCAGGAGTTTCTCCGGCGGGGCTTCGCTTGGCAGACGATGCCGCGGGCATCATTGGCTGGACACCGGCACCGGGACAGCGCGCCTTGCTCGTCGGAGTGGCGGCGTATGAGGCCACGAACCATCCGGCGGTGATGCAGGTCAACGTGACCGTGGCCGGGATCAAGACCAGCGAAGGTCTGCCAGCGACCGTCTCCAGCACGGGCCCGCTCGCGGTCGCGGACATCGATGGCGACAAAAATCTGGAGGTGTTTTTAGGCGGGCGCGTCATGGCCGGTCGTTTTCCGGAAGCGTCGTCGTCGGGCGTTTATCGCCACGATGGAAAGCGTTTGCAGCTCGATGCGAAAAATTCCCGCGTGCTGGAAAATGTCGGCCTAGTCAGCGGCGCCGTGTGGAGCGACTTGGATGGGGATGGATTTCCCGAACTCATCCTCGCGTGTCAGTGGGGTCCGGTCCGGGTTTTCAAAAACACGGCGGGCACGCTGCGGGAGGAAACAGAGGCGCTGGGATTGAGCAAATTCACCGGCTGGTGGAACGGCGTCACGACGGGTGACATCGATGGAGATGGTAAAATGGACATCATCGCAGGCAACTGGGGTTTGAACACCGCCTGGCAGGTTTCCGCGGAACATCCGGCCCGGATTTTCTACGGCGACCTCAGCGGAAGTGGAGCGATGGATTTAATCGAAGCGGAAACCGATCCGGCCACGGGCGTGGTGGCCCCGGTGCGGATGCTGAATTCGCTCGCCGAAGCGATGCCGTTTCTGCGGGCGCGATTTGCGAGCCACAAGATTTACAGCGAAGCCGGCGTGGCGGACGTCATCGGTTTTCCACCCTCGCGGGCGCGCGAACTTCGCGCTGGCACTTTGGCCTCGATGATCTTTTTCAACCGCGGATCCAAATTCGAAGCGGTGGAATTGCCCTTCGAGGCGCAGGTCGCGCCGGTGTTCTCGGTGAACGTCGCGGACGCGGATGGTGATGGTCACGAGGACATTTTTCTGAGCCAGAACTTTTTCGCAACGCGTCCGGAGATGCCACGGCTCGACGCCGGACGGGGTGTCTGGCTGCGTGGAGACGGCTCCGGCAAATTGCGCGCGCTCTCTGGCCAGGAATCGGGCATCAAAGTTTACGGGGAGCAACGCAGTGCGGCGTTGGGTGACTTCGACGAAGACGGCCGCGTGGACCTAGTCGTGACCCAGAATGGCGCGCAGACTCGGCTCTTCAGAAACGTCACTGCCAAACCTGGATTGCGCATTCGACTGGAGGGACCAGACGGTAACCCAACGGGCGTCGGAGCCACCTTGCGCCTCAAGTTTGGCAAACGCTTGGGTCCGGCGCGGGAAATTCACGCCGGCTCCGGCTACTGGTCGCAGGACAGCGCGGTTCAGATCATGGGGGGGCCGGAGCGCGCCACGCACCTCGTAGTCCGCTGGCCGGGGGGCCAATCCACCACGACGGAAATCCCGGCGGGCGCCCGAGAGATCACTGTGCCCGCACCCAAGCCATGAAGCTGAGCCGCATCCGAGAATTTTCCTCTCGCAAGGCTTTTCGCCTCTCCGGGTGGCCAGGGTTTTCTTCTGCGTGGAGAATTGTTTTTTTCCTCCTCATCGCTCTCTACGGCCCGGGATGCCGCGAGTCGAAGAGGGAGAATAAGGCGGCCAGGCCCGTGTGGTTCGAAGATGTCACGGCGAAATCTGGCATCATCTTCACCCACGACGTCGGCACGTTGGGTCGCTTCTTCATGCCGGAAACGGTCGGCTCGGGCGCGGCCTTGTTTGATTACGACAACGACGGGCGGCTGGATATTTATCTCATTCAGAACGGCGGTCCGAAATCCGCCGCCGTGAACCGGTTGTTCCATCAGGATGCGGACGGAAAATTTTCTGACGTGAGCGCCGGTTCGGGATTGGACGTGGCGGGCTACGGCATGGGCGTGGCCATTGGCGACATCAACAACGACGGCTGGCCGGACGTGCTGGTGACCGAGTACGGCGGTGTGCGGTTGTTTCTGAATCAGGGCGGTGCCCGCTTCCTCGACGTCACAAAATCAGCGGGCTTGGACAATCCACAATGGGCCACGTCGGCGGCGTTCTTCGACTACGATCGTGATGGCTGGCTGGATCTCGTGGTCGTCAACTACATTGACTATCTCGAATCACAAAAGTGTTTCGACCGCGCCGGCCAGCCGGAGTACTGCGGCCCCAATTCGCGGCCCGGCACGGTGTCGCGACTCTTTCACAATTTGGGCCGCGTCGCTTCTGCGACCAATGGCGCGATTCGTTTTGAAGACGTGACCATTAAATCCGGCCTGGGCGATCTGCCCGGCCCGGGCCTGGGCGTGGTTTGCGCCGACTTCGACGGGGATCGTTGGCCCGACATTTTGGTCGCCAACGACGCGAAGCCGAATGTGCTTTGGATCAATCAGCACGACGGCACGTTTCGCAACGAGGCTGGGCGGCGCGGCATCGCTTACAACGCGATGGGCGGTGCTGATGCCAACATGGGCATCGCCAGCGGAGATGTGGACGGCGACGGTTTGCTCGACATCTTCATCACCCATCTGACCGAGGAGAACAACGCGTTGTGGAAGCAAGGCCCACGGGGGTTGTTCCAGGAAAGCACGGCGGCAGCGGGATTGGCCAACACCGCCTGGCGCGGCACGGGGTTCGGCACGGTCTTCGGCGACTTCGATCAGGATGGCTTTCCCGATTTGGCCATCGTGAATGGGCGGGTGCGGCGAGGAAATCAAACCGGCGGGATGGCGCAGCAGATCATCCCGGAATTGGGTCCGCACTGGAGCGCTTATGGTGATCGCTGCCAGTTGTTTGCCAACACGGGACACGGCACTTTTCGCGACGTTTCGCCCGAGAACCCGCCCTTCTGCGGAACGCCCATCGTCGGTCGCGGTCTGGCTTGCGGCGACATTGATGGCGATGGCGCGATGGATTTGCTGGTGACGGCGGTGGCTGCTCCGGCGCGGCTTTATCGCAATGTCGCACCGCAGCGCGGCCACTGGCTGATGGTTCGCGCGATTGATCCGGCGCTGGGCGGCCGGGACGCCTATGGCGCTGAGGTCAGCGTCCAAGCCGGCGGACGGCAGCAGGTAGCGTGGGTCAATCCGGGATATAGTTACGCCTGCAGCAACGACCCGCGCGCGCACTTTGGATTGGGCCAGGCTTCGCGTGTGGAAGCGATGACGGTGTTGTGGCCGGATGGGAAGCAGGAATCTTTTCCTGGCGTGGCGGCGGACCAACTCATCGTGTTGCGCCGCGGCCAGGGTAAACTGATCGATTAAAATTCATCGTGGCCAGGAATCGAACCAAACAAAATTCGCTCTCGGCTCGTGGGAAAACGCAGAGCCGCCGCAAGATGAGCCGTTTCGTCATTGCGCTCTGCGTGTTGCTGATGGCCGGCGGCGGAGTTTATGTCTGGCGACAGAACGCCCCACCCGCTCCCCCGGAAATCAAATTGTCCGGATCCGACGCTGTCATCATCAAGGCCATCGAAGAAGCGCGCGCGGCCGTGCAGAGTTCGCCGCGGTCGGGACGGGCTTGGGGGCGGTTGGCCATGGTGTTGAGCATTCACGATATTCTTCCGGAAGCAGACTTCTGTTTCGCGCAGGCGGAACGGCTGGAGCCAAGCGAACCACGCTGGCCATACTTGTGCGGGTTGGCGCGGTCGGGAGACGATCCCGAGGCGGCGCTGCCCAGTTTGCGACGCGCCGCCAAATTATCTGGTGATTTGCCCGCACCCCCTCTGCGTCTGGCGGAATTGCTGATCGAGCGAGGCCATCTCGATGAGGCGCAGGCGGCCATCGGGCCGGTGTTCCAACGCGAGCCGTCCAATCCCCGGGCCTTGCTGTGTCTGGCGCGGCTGGCCGTGGCCCAAAATCAACTGAGTGCGGCTCGGGATTATTTGAAGCAGTCCATTCAGTTCGCGCCTGACGTTAAGGCGGCCTACACGTTGCTCGGCGCGGTCGAACAACGTGCCGGTGACCAGCCCGCAGCCGAGGCGGCTTTTCGCCGGGCCGGACAGTTGCCCGAAACCCATGTGTGGCCGGACCCGTTTTTGGTTGAAATCAACCAGCTTCGGACCGGGCTTACCGCCATGGCGGACCATGCCGAGAACTGGCTCGCGCAAGGCTACGTCACCAACGCCGTCGCGCTGATGCAGCAAGCCGTCGCGCAGTATCCGGATCGCGGACAAGCCTGGCTCGTTTTCGGCAAGGCCCTGCGCCAGGCCGGCGACCCTGTCGGTGCCGAGCGCGCCCTGCGTCGGGCCGCTCAACTCGATCCCGACTCCGTCGCGGCGCACACGGAACTGGGCAGCGCGTTGTTCGCGCAGACGCGGTATTCAGACGCCGAGGCCAGTTATCGTGAAGCCCTCCGGATCAATCCCAGGCTGGCCGAAGCGTGGTTCAACCTGGGGCTGTGTCTGGTGAATCAGCGCGATTCGGAGCACGCCATCGAGGCATTCCAAAACGCGACGCGCTTCAAACCGGATTTGACCTATGCCTACATCCGCTGGGGCCAGGCCTTGGGCAGGTTGCGCCGGGTGCCGGAAGCCATTGAACAGATGCAGCGCGCCCTCCAACTCAGCCCCACCAATCAGGAAGCGCGCGAGATGCTGGAGATTCTTTTGCGCAGTCAGCCGCCCCAAGGAGCCAGGCCGGAGCCAGGGAAGTGAATCAAAACATTTTCCCCCCTCCGGGTGCGATTAGCTTCATCGCAGCAAAGGGAAGGATGGGTCGCTGGAAAAAATTCGCTTTCGCCACAAAACATTTGACGAGCGAGCCAAGGAGTTGTTACCTGCCCCAACTTAACCCAAGCGTCGGATGCAGCCAAAATTTTGTATTGTGATTGTTTCTGCCTTTTCTACCGAAAAGTGCGGCATTTTTTACATTAACGAACAACATGACGGCTCTAACGCATCTGACGGGCGGCGTATGCAATCCATCATCGGCGGTTGGCTTCCAAAATAATTTTATGAAAAATCAACTCCTTCGCAGGCTAAATCTTTTCGGCAAGCTTGCTGCCGTTGCGCTCGTCAACTGTCTCTTCATCGTGGCGGCTTTCGGCGCGCTGCCCACCATTTCCGTCAACTTCGTGGGTTGTTGTAACGACGGGGCCACACCGGCACCCACTTCGTTGCTTGCGACCGATGTGGCGGGCGTGGTGCCACTGCCCAATTGGAACAACCTGGCCGGCAATGTCGTCAACAACGCCGGTCTGAACGATTCA
Source organism: Akkermansia sp. (assembly GCA_043758205.1). GTDB lineage: Bacteria > Verrucomicrobiota > Verrucomicrobiia > Limisphaerales > SIBH01 > JANNGC01. Next base: position 27,987 of record JAYVNY010000203.1, on the reverse strand, counting down.
AATGGCGCAGCCACTACGGTGACCATTCAGTACACAGCCGACGAGCAATGGGGTAGTAACACGGGCACGAATACCCCCAACGCCAAGATGTTTAATGGCTATCTCGGGCTTTCCAACGACGGTCATTACCGCCCGCTTCTCCTGAACAATGTTCCGAATGGTGCTTACAAACTGCTTCTCTACAACGTCGGCGGCCGACAAGACAGTGCTTATACGATCAATGGTGATACCAGCACCACTTTGCATATTGTGCAGGAAAGTGCCGGTGACTACCTCGCCAATCCTGTTTTCCGCCGGGGCACGAGCACCAACGCTGCCGCTCGCGATGTTTGTAACTACGCTCAATTCGATGAAATTGCGCCGATCAACGGCACCATTACCATCGATTGCCGCTCCGAGTCTTTCCGCGGCTTCATGAACGGTCTGCAACTCATTCCCCTCGCGCCGGGCGCTTTCCGATTCATCGCTCAACCGGCCGACGCCACCCGAAATGAAGAGGGTAGTGTTTCCTTCTATGGAAACGCTGTTGATGGGACTGGAACGGTCACCTATCAGTGGTACACAAATGGAGTGGCGGATCTGGTGAATGGCCTTTCGAACACCTATACTCGGACGAACCTGACGGCCAATGAAAATGGACGGACGTTTGTTTTGGTTGCGACCGATTCCACTTCGTTGAGTGTCACCAGCCGCACCGCTGTTTTGACTGTTATCAAAGTGTCCCAACTCGTGTCGGCCACTTCGGCTGGCCGGACAAATAAGGTCTTCGCTCGTTTCAGCAAAGAAGTGGCTTTGACGGGCACTTACACCCTCAATAATGGGGCCACTGTCTTCTCCGCAACCTACGGGAGCACGCACCGCGATATTGTTTTGACGACATCCACACTGGTCGAGGGAACGACCTATACGCTGACGGCTACCGGGGAAAAGCGTGAAGACGATGGAAGCTCCATGACCCCGGAACCGAACTCCATCACCTTTGTTCACGGCTTCGGCCGATTCTGCACGGACTTTACGACGCTTCCGTCAGGTGCCGCCTTGTTTAAAAACGCGGAGAACTTGGCCGTCATGTTGGCGGACGACGGTACCGGCACCAACATGGTGGTTCATTTGACGGATGACGGCAACAACGGGGCCTACGGCAAACTCTTCATTTCCAACCGAACGGGTGGCGAGGTGCTCAAGGTTTTGGACGCGAAATGGCGGGTCCGCATCGGGGGCGACTTGGGCGGTCACGCTGATGGAATGACTTTCAGCTGGGCTGATAATCTTCTGGCCAACGGTGACTTTGTGGCGGTCGAAGAAGGCGAAGGCAACGGTGTGAGTTTTGTCATTGATACTTGGGATGGCGGCTCGGGGCCGGACACGGGTATTGATATCAAATGGCAGGGTGCTCGGTTGCCTGGTTCCTTCCTGCATATTCCGAGGACCATTGAAGGCGATACCAATTTCTTCATCTGCAAGGATGTTTTTGTTTCTGCCAGCGCCTCGGTGAATGCTGCCGGTGTCGCAACCTTCACTTATAACGGAAACACGGTCAGTGGGACGATTCCAGGTTGGACGGGCATCGCGAACGGCGCGTATGTCTTCGCCGCCCGGACTGGCGGTGAGAATGACAACTTCTGGGTTGATGATGTGTGCATCAACAACTTCACCTTGGGGCCGGTCTTCTTCACGCTTCAACCGACGGACCAAACCGTACTCGAAGGCCAGACGGCTACTTTCACCACAGCCGTTGATGGCAGCCCTTCCTATTCTTACCAATGGTTTTCCAATGGCGTGCCTATCCTTGGAGCCACGGCTGCCAGCTATACCACGCCGCCGGTGACGGCGGCTTATGAGGGGCGTTTGTATTCCGTGATGGTGAGCAACGATTTTAGTTCCGTGACCAGTTCCAATGCCACACTGCATGTGGTGCTCAGTCCGAGAATTCTCAGCGTCACCGCCCAAAACAACAACGAAGTCCACATCCTGTGGACGCGGGCTGTGGACTTGTTCTCGGGCAATTACTCCTTCAGCGGAGGTGTGTTCGAGAACTTCCGCCAATATGGAAGCAATCACAATGAAGTGATTATCCTCACCGATGTGTTGTCGCCGGCCACCACCTACACGGTGACGATCGATAGCACGACCGAGGAAGGCGTTCCCTCAAATCTCCAATTCCCAAATCCTGACAGCCGCTCTTTCCGTTACGGATACGGCTCCTTCTGCGCTGACTTCGCAGGCGGCGTGCCGCCGGGTAGTTCGGTAAGCGGGAGCGCGGTCGTTTCGGGTGGAATACTGCACCTCACGGATGCGATCAACTCTCAGCAGGGAAATTTCTTTGTGACGGATCCCAATGGGGGCAGTCCGGTGGATCGGCTGGTCTTGAAATTCAAAGTGCAGATCGGCGGACCCGGCGCGTCCGGCCGCATCGCCGACGGTATGAGCCTGAATGTGGCCTCAGATATCAACGCTGGCTCGGTTTACGGCGAAGAAGGCTCAGGATCGGGCCTCACCATCACGTTCGACACATGGGACAACGCCGCACCAGATACGGCCCCGGCTCTTGAAGTGCGATATAAAGGAACCGTGGTGGCCTTTCAAGCGATGGCAGGAATTACCGAGGGCGGTCGTCCTCCCTCCGGACCATTCTTGTTCGATGCAGGCGGCTCGCGTCTTTCGTTGGATACTTCCAATAGCTTTAAGAACGTGCTGCTCCTCGTGGCCCCTAATGGCAAGCTGGACCTGTACTTCAAGGATCAGGTGATCTTCCAAGGCTTGCAGTTGCCCAATTATACGCCCTTTGTGGGCGCGAACATCGGTTTCGGGGCCCGCACCGGTGGCGCGAACGAAAACGCGTGGGTTGATGACCTCTGCATCAACGCGTTCTCGCTCGGCGGCGTCATTATCACGCGCCAACCCAGCAACGTGACCGTGAATGAGAATCCGCCTGGGCGGGCTAGTTTCAGCGTGGATGTGGATGGATTGCCGCCTTACACTGCGCAGTGGTATTCCAATAATGTCGCGGTCTCGGGTGCCACCGCACTCGCTTACACCACGCAGCCTCTGAATCGGACCGCGAACGGGGCGCAGTATTTCGTAGTCGTGGGCAACGACTACAATTCGGTGACCAGCCAAGTGGCCACGGTCACGGTCATCTCTGACTTGGTCGCACCCACCATTCTCTATGCCGCCTCGGATTGCGACTCCAAGATTTATGTGCGTTTTAGCGAGGCTGTCACCTCCGCCAGCGCGAACAACACGGCGAACTATACAATCAGCAACGTGGTGGTTACTGCGGCCCAGTTGTCTGCGGACGGGCGCACGGTCATCCTAACCGTGGCACCGTCCATTAATCCAAACAACGCTTCGTTCCTGCGGGTGAATGGCGTGCAGGATACCGGGCCGTTCCCGAACACGGTCAACGCGAGCGTGCCGATTACCAAGCAGGGCCCGGTGCTAGCGAGCGGGGCCAACAACCTGATTGTGGTCGAAGCGGAGAATTTCGATGTGAATCGTTCGCCATCTACGGGGACGCCGATCAGTAGTTGGGTCTTTGCCAACAGCCTCCCCGGCTATGTTGGAACCGGTTATGTGGATGCGGCGCCGAACGTGGGTGAATTCGGTGGCAACACACCGGACTTGTTCACCAATGCGAATCGGCTCGACTACTGCATCAACTTCCCAGTCGCCGGCACCTATTATTTCTGGGCGCGCGGCAGCACCGCGAACGATGGTGGCAACAATTCGCTGCACTTTGGCATCGATGGTGTCAGCCCGGATGAGTTCTCGCGACGGGTCGGCAACCGTATCAATAACTGGGGTGGGGATGCTGGAAACATCAACGCCTTTGGCTGGGTGCGGGATGTGAATGGAACGGGCGCGGGAAGTTTCGCGAGAATTGCTGTCGCTTCGCCTGGAGTTCATACGTTGAGCATCTGGATGCGTGAGGACGGCCTCAGGCTGGATCGTTTCCTCCTGACCACCGACTCTGCGTTCACAGTTGCGGTATCTGATCCAGGTCCCGCTGCAACGGGTCGTACGGCCACCAAGAACCTGCGCATCGTCAAGAACAGTGACGGCAGCGCCACCATTACGTGGGATGGTTCAGGCTGGACGCTCCAGGCCACGACCGATCTGAAATCTAACTCGGCACAAACGGTGTGGCAGAACACTCCTTACACGTCGCCCTTGGTTATTCCGGCCGGCTTCTTCGGACCCGGGAGCACCAACGTGTTCTTCCGGCTGATCGCACCGTAATAGACGGATATGAATCAATCGCAGGAACCGGGGTTCTCCCCGGTTCCTGTTTTGTTTGGCCCTATGAAAACCTGGCCGGAAATCGCAATGCAATCGGTCCGTTTGCCTCTCGCTCCCGCTTGTGAACAACCCGGTTGCACTCTTACGCGGAACGCCGCGCAGGAGTTTCTGGCAAATGACATTGAACATGATCTGCGAGAAAAGATTTTCTGTCCGGCGGCTGGACAAAAGAAAATTTTGAACCATCTTCGCAACGCTACCCAAACCCTATGAAGAATTTTTTTCCGCACTTTGCCCGGCTTTATTTGCTCATCGGAGTGCTGACCGTGGCCAGCACTGCATTCGCGCAGCAGCAGACCCTGATTTCCACCGGTTCAGTTTGGCGCTATCTCGACAATGGCACGGACCAAGGCACGGCCTGGCGAGCCTTGAGTTTTAATGATGAGTTGTGGGCTGCCGGCCCCGCCGAATTGGGTTTTGGGGATGGCGGAGAAGCGACGACAAACGCGGCGGGCTTCATCACATACTATTACCGGCAGACCTTCAATGTGGGCGATGCCAGTTCCATTACGAACCTCCGCGCGCGGCTCAAGCGCGATGATGGCGCGGTGGTTTATTTGAACGGCACCGAGGTTTTTCGCAGCAACATGCCTACCGGTGAAATCACTGCGGCCACAACTGCTGCGGGAACAGCTGCGGATGATGGCTCGCTTTTTTTCCCGGCGAGTGTGCCCGCCGCATCGCTGGTCACCGGCGCCAATGTCGTGGCCGTGGAAGTGCATCAGGCCAGCGCCGCAAGCTCGGATATCAGTTTTGATTTTGAACTGATTGGCAACCCGGTTCCATCCATCACCATCACGAGTCCCACGAATACACAGTTCATCGCGTCCACGAGCGTGGGGATTTCGGGAACGGCGGTGCCGGGTGGAGCAAATGTAACGCTGGTGGAGATGTTTGCCGGAGCGACGAAGGTGGGCGAGAGCACGAATGCAACTTTCAATGTGGCTTGGACGGGTGTCGCGCCAGGCAGCTATGTTTTGACGGCGAAGTTGACGGACTCCTCCGGCCTGCGCGCGACCTCTGCTCCAGTGAGCATCACCGTGCAATCGCCTCCGGCCAGCATGCTCGTGGCCCGCGGTTCAAGCTGGCGCTACAACAATACCGGCACGGACCTGGGCAGCGCCTGGAAAAATCCGGACTATGATGACAGCGCTTGGGGTGCGCCTTTGCCGGGGCCGTTGGGCAACAACGTGGAGGGCGGTATTGAGCAATGCGCATCTGTTATTAACATCGGACCCAGCGGCGCGCGTTTCCCGGTCGTTTACTACCGAGCCACGTTTAACGCATCATCAGTGGCCTCCTATCAGAACCTGCTGCTGCGGCTGCAGGCGGATGACAGTGCGGCGGTTTATTTGAACGGTACTTTGCTCTACAGCGACGGGGTCACTGCGCCGGGGGTGTTTGGATTCGAAGCGGGTCAGACCAGGGGCGGCTTGGACGAGATTGCTTACCGCGAGTTTGCCGTCTCCACCACGACGTTGTCGAACGGCATCAATGTGCTGGCGGTCGAAAACCATCAGGTGAATGCGACCAGTTCCGACTTGCAGTTTGATCTCGAACTCGAAGGGACCTTGGACACCGTCGCGCCTACGGCGAACTACAATCCCAGCCCCGGCAGCGCGGTGCTGGATCTTACTTTCATCAATGTGCTTTTTTCGGAAGCCGTGGTGGGAGTGAATGCCTCCGACCTCCTCATCAACAGCGAGCCGGCCACGAGCGTGGTGACGAACAACCCGAACGACTACACGTTTTATTTTCCCCAGCCCGCGACAGGAGTTGTGCAAGTGGCTTGGTCCAGCGGGCACGGAATCGCCGACCCGCGAGCCAATGCGTTCGCAGGCGGCAACTGGACCTATACGCTCAATACGAACACCGTGGTCCAGGCGAACATCGTCATCTCTGAATTTCTGGCCGACAACAACAACGGCATCAAAGACGATGACGGACAACGCAACGATTGGGTCGAACTCTTCAACTTCGGCCCGCTGGGGGGGAACCTCGACGGCTGGTTTTTGACGGACAGCCCGACGAATCTGACGAAGTGGCGATTTCCGGCATTGGCTCTGAACAATAACAATTATGTTCTTATCTGGTGTTCCGCGAAAAACCGCACGAACCTTAATTTTCCGCTCCATACGAATTTCAAGTTGCAGAAGGAAGCGGGCGGATACCTCGCGCTGGTCAACGCGCGCACGAACATCGTTTCGGTCTTCAGCAATTACCCGGCGCAAAGCAGTGACATATCGTACGGCCGCGACCGCATTGATCCCACCCTTGTGGGCTATCTTTCGCCGCCGACCCCGGGCGCACAGAATACCTCGAGCGGGGCCGGTTTTTCGGCGGTTCCGGTCTTCTCCCTGGCGAGCGGCGTTTACACCAACGCGTCCCTGACGGTGGCCATCTCGAATTCGGGCGTTTCTGGAACGATTCGCTACACGACGGATGCCTCTGTCCCGACTTCGACCTCGCCGGCGTACACGGGGCCGCTCACTTTGTCCGTCAATAGCACCATCAAGGCGCGCATCTTTCCTCCGGCCGGGACGAATCTGCTGCCGAGCACCGTAGTGGCGCGGAACTATGTCTTTTTGGACAATACGTCAATTCCGTTCACCTCGAAGCTGCCGACCATCATTATCAGCACCGAAGGAAGGGCAATTCAGGCGAACATTCCCCCCGGTTCCCCCCGCACGGCCGGTTCCTTCGTGGTGATTGACACCGAGAGGGGACGAAGCTCGATCACGGGCGCGTCGGAAGTTCATGAACTGGCGGGATTCGAGATTTTCGGCCAGACCTCGTCGGGATTCCCGAAGCAGCCGATTCGCGTGGAAATCCAGGATGCGATTGGGAGCGACCTTGATAAAGGGTTCTTGGGCATGCCGGCGGATTCGGATTGGCGCCTGCGCAATCCCTACAACGACAAGACCCTGCTGAACGACTTTCTCGGTTACACGATGTGGGAGGACATGGGCCATTACTCGGTGCGGCGGCGCCTCGTGGAGGTGTTTGTGGATACCAGCGGCGGTCGCACGGTTTACCCGGGCGACTATTATGGCGTCATGATGCTGTGCGAAACCATCAAGGTGAACAAGGACCGCGTGGACATCGAAAAGCTTTCGCCCTACGCCACAAATCTGACGGTTGCGAGCAGTGGATTCATTTTCAAGCGTGACAAGGACAGCCAAGGTGACCTGCTTTTCAGCTCTATTGGCGGCCCCGGTTTCCAGCCCATTCCGTTCAAGCTTCACGCGCCGAAGCCGAATGACATGCGTATCGCGCAAGGAGTCACGACCAGCTTCCCCGGGCCGGGCTACACCCCATCCGGCACGAACCAAATGAATTACCTGCGCAACTTCATGGGGATTATGGAGCGTGCGCTCTACACGAATACCTGGACCACACAGACGGGCACGAATCACTATTCGTACTATTTGAACATGGAACGTTTTGCCGACCAGATGTTGCACGTGGAATTCACGAAACAGATCGATGGCTACCGGTTGAGCGATTATTTCACCAAGGGGCGCGACGGCAAAATCGGGCCTGGGCCAGTTTGGGATTGGAACCTGTCCTTCGGCAACGCGGATTACGCTCAAGGCGGCTTGACCAACACTTGGTATTATGAAGTGACGGGTGAACAGGATCATCCGTGGGCGCGGCGGTTGATCACGGGAACATCTTCGTCCACGACCAGTTCAGGCGATCCGGAATTCGTCCAACTCATTGCGGATCGCTGGTCGATGTTCCGCACGAACGTGCTCAATGGCACGAACATGATGCGGAAGATCGATGAACTCTCCACGCTGTTGAGTGAGGCCGCCGCGCGGGATTTGTATGGCAAATATCGATCCGGACTGATTGGCGTTTACACATGGCCCAATCCCAGCGGCGTGGGTGACGGGCGGGACGTAGATTACGTCCGACCCACGAATTATTTCGGCCCGCTTGAAACCGTGGCCCCATCGACCGCCTCGGGCAGCATTATTGGCCAGATGAAGAAATGGGTGCTCGGCCGTTATTTGTGGATGGATAGTCAATTCATCCAGCCTCCCACCATCAGCGCACCGGGTAGCATGGTGACCACTGGCTACACGGTAACCGTCACGCCTCCCCCGGGAGCCACGCTTTATTACACAACCGACGGCACGGATCCGCGCCTGACCGGCGGCAACGCCAGTCCGACCGCGAGTTCGAATAGCGGACCTGTCACCGTCACGGTAAATAACAACGTGCGCATCTTCGCGCGCGCGACAAAAGCCGGCTCGTGGAAGAGCACGTGGGGTGGACCCGCCGCCGAAACGTTCTTCACTACCACGCCGTCGCTGCGCATTACCGAAATCATGTACCATCATTTGCCTCCGGCGCCCGGCAGCACCAATTCGGAGGGCGATTACGATTTCATCGAGGTGAAGAACATTGGGGCCGTGCCGCTCAATGTGAACCAATACCGCATTGGTGGCGGCATCCAGTTCCAATTTCCGAACATGGTCTTGGCGGCCGGCCAGTCGGCGGTGATCGTGGCGGACGTGGCGTCCTTTCAGTCGCGTTATGGCGCAGGCATTCAGATTCTTGGAACCTTCACGGGAAACCTGAACAACGCAGGGGACCACCTGACATTGCTGGGCGCTCTTCAAGAACCGATCCTGGATTTCTTCTATTCCGACAACTGGTATCCCGCGACGGATGGCTTTGCTTTCTCGCTGGTCACGGTAGATGAAAATGCGCCCACCAGTGCGTGGAACACGGCCGCGAATTGGCGCCCCAGCAGCGCCTTGGGCGGCTCACCGGGCACTGATGATCCGGCCCCTCCCGCCCGCCCTGCCGTGGTGGTGAATGAAGTTCTCGCGCACGGTGATAACGCCGCCGGCGATGTCATCGAACTTTTTAACACGACTGGCAGCCCGGCGGACATCAGCGGCTGGTTCCTGACGGACGACTTCAACTTTGTGCGGAAGTACGTCATCCCCGGCGGGACCATCATCCCGGCCAACGGCTACATCACATTCAACTCCACGACTTCGTTCGGTGTGGGTCTCAACGCTTTCACACTTGGCGCGAAGGGTGACCAGGTCTATGTATTCTCGGCCGATGGTGTGAATCTCACCGGCTATGCTCACGGTTTTGACTTCGGCGCGTCCGCGACGAATACCACTTTTGGCCGTTACATCAGCAGTGACGGTGACGATCATTTCGTGACGCAGAGTGCCAGCACCCTCGGAAGCGCGAACTCCGGCCCTCTCGTTGGCCCGATCATCATCAACGAAATCAGCTACCACCCGCCCGATATCGCTGCGAATGGCTTTGGGTTTAACAACTTCGATGACGAGTTTATAGAACTGCACAATATCTCCGGCAATGCAGTTCCACTTTACGACGTTGCTTACCCCACGAACCGCTGGCGTTTGACGGACGCCGTGGACTTCGAGTTTTCCACTGGTACGGTTCTGCCGCCCGGCGGTTACCTTCTCGTCGTGGGTTTCGATCCGGCCAATGCCACTGCCCTCGCCAACTTCCGCGCCAACAATTTCGTGCCGACAAACATCCCGATCTATGGGCCGTGGAATGGCAGTCTCGATAATGTCTCGGACGTTGTTGAGTTGAAGCGCCCTGATGCGCCGGACACCAATAGCGTGCCGTATATCTTGGTGGAACGTGTTGCTTACCGCAACACCGCGCCCTGGCCCACCGCCGCCGATGGTTTGGGGCTGACCTTGCAGCGCATTGTGCGCACGACCTACGCGAATGATCCGACGAACTGGGCCGCTGCCGCACCCACTCCCGGTGCCAATTTCGTCGGTGGGGGCACGCCTCCGGTGATTACGAGTCAGCCCGGCAATCAAACCATTATTTTTGGGAATAGCGCGGTCGTTTCGGCAAACGCCACGGGAACTGAACCGCTGCGGTTTCAATGGCGGTTCAACGGGTTAAATCTGACGGGCGCGACGAATCGCACGCTGACCATTGCGAATTTTCAAGCGGGCAACGTGGGGACCTATAATATTTTCGTTTACAACAGCGCGGGGGCCGTGCTGGGAACGAACTTCACGCTCGGGGGCCGCACTCCTCTGCAAATCACGGTGCAGCCCATCAGCCGCGTGGTCCTGACCGGGCAAACGACGAACTTCACGGTGGCTGCCGTCGGCACGGGGACACTGCGCTATCAATGGCGCTTGAACGGTATCAATGTTGCCAACGCCACCAATGCCACGCTCACCCTCGTGAACATCCAGTCCGCCAACCAGGGCACCTACACCGCCGTGGTGATGGATGCCTTTGATACGATTGTCAGCCAACCCGCCACGCTCACCATCATCTCAGGGCCTGTGCTCACGCTGCGGCCGTTCAGCATGACTGTAGTGGAAGGCAGTTCGGTGGCACTGAGTGTCGCAGCGACGGGCACTGCGCCCATATCGTTCCGCTGGCAAACGAACAGTGCCACGACGGCTTTCGCGAATATCAGTAACGTGGTATTCGTGGTCAGCCCCAGTAACTCGACCATTGTGGTCACAAATATCTCCACGAACTTCAGTGGACTTCGCTTCCGGGCCGTGCTGACCAACATTGCCGGATCGACGCAGACGACCAACGCCGTCCTCACCGTCCTGGCTGACAGTGATCGTGATGGTTTGCCGGATGTGTGGGAATCGGGACGGCTCGGGTTTAGTCCTAATGACCCCAGTGACGGGGCGCGCGACGATGACGGCGATGGAATGACCAACGGCCAGGAATATTACGCCGGCACGGATCCTTTTGATCCAATGAGTAACCTCCGACTCGCCCTCACTGTCACGCCGTTGAAGTCGATTAGTTTTATGGCTGTGACCAACCGGGCCTACACGGTGCAGTTCACCGATGCTCTCTCCTCTACGACGCCATCCGGTTGGGCAAAACTCGGGGACGTCCTGGCGCGAGCGACCAACCGCATGGAAGTGTTATCGGATCCTTTTGCGGGCACGAACCGCTTCTATCGCCTCGTCATCCCGCCGGTGCCGTGGCCGTGACGGATGTTGGCTTGCATCGGGTGGCAACGTATCAATTGCGCCCGGTGCCGGTCTGACGTTCCATCCGCGCGTGAGCATCCGGCTGGAAATGCTGCAAGTCGCCCGACTCGCGCCCAAAATACTGGGCGCAGAAGCGACCGCGCTGGTGGCGAACTTCCTGCGGTCGAAACAAAATTCCGACGGCGGCTTCCCGGACCGCGAGGGCCGCAGCGATCTTTACTACACCGTCTTCGCCCTTGACGCGCTCACCGCCTTGCAACAGTCATCCGATGAGGAACGGGTTCGCCAATTTGCCGCGTCCTTTGGTGATGGCACGTCGCTCGATTTCGTTCACCTCTGCGCGTTGGTGCGGTGCTGGTCCGCCGTGGAGCGCCGGTCTGCGTCCGGGCCCGGGGCGCAGGGAGCCGAACGGACCGCCGCTCCGCCCGTGGAAAAACTTCACGCCCACCTCGCCACCTTCCGAGCGCGCGACGGCGGTTTCAACCCAGTCCCCGGCGGCGCGCGCGGTACCGCCTACGGCGCATTCCTCGGCGTGGCGGCGTATCAAGACCTCGGCGCGGAACTGCCACAACCATTGGAACTCGTGCGCTCGCTAAAATTTCTGGAAACCGAGGACGGCGCGTGGACGAACGAAATTTTTGGACGCGGTCCCATGCCCGTGGGCGCGACGAATGCCACGGCCGCCGCCGTCACCGTCCTGCGCCAGTTGAACATGCCGGTGAACGCCGCCGTGGGCGACTGGCTGCTGGCGCAGGCGCATCCGCAAGGCGGCTTTCTCGCCGTGCCCGGTGCGCCCATTCCTGACCTGCTCTCCACCGCGACCGCGCTCCACGCGCTGGCCGGACTGCAAACCCCATTCGATAAACTCAAGGAGTCGTGCCTCGACTTCGTGGATACTCTCTGGACGAACGAAGGCGGCTTCCACGGCCATTGGGCCGACGATCACCTGGACGCGGAATACACCTGCTACGGCTTGCTGGCCCTGGGGCATCTGAGTCTGTGAATCGAAACCGCCGCTGAGAAATCTCATTCCACGGTCGGAACCAACGCGGGCCGCGCCGGTTCGCCAACCTGCTTCGCCGTCAGTTCCGCCAGCGATTGCATGGTCACGCCGGCGGTGGCTTGGCGCTCGGCCAGACTCATGCGATCAAACTCCGCGCGCACCAAAGCCCGCGACTCGTCCTCGCTCGTGACCAGCTCTTGGCCTCCCGCCGTGCGCAGCGCGCTCACCACATCATGGGCCGTGATGCGTTCCAAGGGGCGGCCCGGACTGAAGCGCGCCTCGCCATCCATCACCTGCACCAGGAAACCGTTCTGCACGAGCACGCTGAGGATGCGCTGCGTCAATTGGCCGGGCACGGCGAGCTGGGTGGACAGCTCCAAGACCGAGAGTGGACGGGCGCCGGTCAGGAAATTTCTCGCGACATGCGTCATCATGCGCAGCGCGATGAATTCGCGCCCGCGCTGGTTCACCGTGCCGGACTGTTTCTCCTGCACGTAGCTCTCGCGGTGCTGCCAGGCATGCGCGACCTGCGCGCCGAAGAGCATGATCAGCCACGAGAAATACATGCCGATGAGGAAGAGCGGAAAAATCCCGAGGCTGCCGTAAATGTTCGTGTAGCTCATCACCTGCGACACGTAGAGCACGCTGAGCAAGTTGTTCAACTGCCAGAGCGAGCCACCGATGACGCCGCCAAAGAGCGCCGCGCGGAAATGCACCTTCGTGTTCGGAATCAGCGCGTAGAACGCCGCGAAGCCGAGACTGAGAATCACGAACGGCAGCAGGTGAACCACCGTCGCGCCCAGCCACGGCACCTGTGCGAGCCATTCGCGCGAAGACTCCATGCGCGGCCCGGTCGTGAGCGTGATCGCGCCGACGAGAAAGAGGGGACCCAAGGTGATCGTGGTCCAGTAATACACGATGCTCTTGAACCAGCCGCGCCCGTCCTCGACGCCCCAGATGTCGTTGAACGTCGCCTCGATGGTCCGCATGAGCGAGATGCCGATGAAGAGCAGCGCCAGCACGCCCACCGTGGTGAGCCGCCCCGTGCTGATGTTGGCGATGAAGCCGGTGATCTGTTTCACGACGCGCTGCTGCCCGGTGAAGGCCGGCGCATTGGTGCTCATTGAAGCGTAGTTGGTGTCGCTCAACGTGTTCGTGCCGCGGGCAAAATGATTTGCATTCGTGATCCCGAAGAACGCCGCCTCCTCCTCGTCCATCGGCAGCGCGTCGGCCCACAATGGACGCGCCTGAAGATCGAGCGCAGGCGCGACGTAGTTCACCAGCTTGCCGATGAGTTCATCCGTCTGCTCCCGGCTCTGGTTCTGCAACATGCTGGTGGTGATGCTCACGGCCACCGCGAGCAGCGGCACGAGCGCGAGCAAGGTGGTGTAGGCGAGCGAGGCCGCGCGGACAGGGCAGCGGTTGCGGTTGAAACTTTTTCCGACCAGCAGCCAGAAGTGCGCGAAGCGATACAGTCGCGAACGCGTGTAATCCGCGTTGGCCGCGATGTCGTGCTCGAGAAAAAAATCCCGCCCCCGCGCGCTCAACTTCCGCCATGTCTCCATCGCATTACCGGCCATGCGCCGCAGGCTAGGCGGAGAGGCGTGGCAAGTCAAAGCAGGCAGGCGCTGATTTTGGGTTTGGGATTTTTCCGCCCCGCAGCCTACGCTCCGCGCCATGCCATCATTTGACATTGTCTCGGAAGTGAACTCGATGGAGATCGAGAACGCCGTCAACCAGGCCAAGAAGGAACTCGCGCAACGCTTTGACTTCAAGGGCACCAAGGCGGAGATCACCCTGGAAAAAAACGAAATCAAGCTCATCGCGCCCGACGCCTTCAAGATCAAGGCGCTGGAGGAAATGGTCGTGAGCAAGCTCGCCAAGCGCGGCGTGAGCATGAAGAACATTGACCGCCCCGACCCCGACCTCTCGCCGCTCGGCCACGCGCGGCAGTCCATCAAGATCAAGCAGGGCATCGAGACGGTGGCGGCCAAGGAGGTCACGACCTTCATCCGCGACACCAAGCTCAAGGTCACGACGCAGATTCAGGAGCAGCAGATTCGCGTGACGGGCAAGAGCCGGGATGATTTGCAGGCGGTGATCGGTGCAGTGCAGGCGAAGGAGTTCACGGTGTCCTTGCAGTTCCAGAATTTTCGGGACTGAGGGAGAGCTGATGGAGTCCACGCTTCTGCGTGAGTTGGAGTTCAAGCTTCAACCTTATCCGTCCGGCCACACGCTGATGCGTGAACTCCAACAAAAATCCCCCGGCAACTCGCGTCGCCGGGGGATTGAGAACTGGGTTTCAGGCCGCGCTTATTGGCGCAGCGTGTAGAATTTCTGCGGTCCGGTCGTGTTCACGGTCACGCGGTAGAAGCCGCCGGACTGCACGACGGGCAGGCCCACCAAGGACCACGTCACGGGCGAGTTCAAGTCCGTGGTGGAGTACAGCAGGGCCGTGACGGGCGTCGAGTCCGGCCAAGAGACTTCCGCCTGGTTGGGGCTGGTCCGCACGATCCGCAACGCTGAACCCGCCGGGGCCACGCCCAGAAGCATCATGTCGAAGCTCAGGTCGGAAGAGTTGGTGGCGTTCTGGTGGACTTCCACGGCCAAGATGTTCGGGCCGTTGACGAGGAAATTACTGGCATTCGTGTTCTGATAAACATTGCCGTCGTCCGGGGCGGCGGGCTGCTCGTAGGTGAGATAGCTGATGTCAGCAAGAGCGTTGGTCATGTCGTTGTAAATGATGTTGCCATTCAGCCGAACGATGGCGTGGTCGTCGCGGAGGACGCGAACGACGAGGCCGGTGAACGAGGAGGCGTTCGCGACGTTGAAGGTCTTGCGGAAATAAGCCGCCGCGTTTTTGAGGTTCGCGTTGCCACCGAAGCCGATGACGGTGGTCTCGATGCGGTTCACGTCGTTGTCGCCATAGCCCAGTTCCGCGTAGCCGTTGCTCCAGCCGGCATCGTTATAGGCGAGCGTTGTCCAGTTCGCGCCGGGGTCGGAGCCACCTTCAAAGTATTTCCAGAGCGAGCCATTGGTCAGCACCGCAGTGACGCCGAGCACATTGGTGACCGTGATGGAGGTGCTGTTCGTCGTGCGTGCGCCGCTATTGTCCACAGCGACGGCGGAAATGGTGTGGTTGCCGGCCAGGGAGTCACCGTATTGATAGGTGTAAGCGGCAGTGGTGTCGGTCACGCGCAAAACATTGTCCACGTAGAATTCCACGCTGGCGACGGCACCATCGGGGTCCGCCGCGGTGGCCCCGACATTGACGGTGGTGCCGACGAGGACGTTCGTGCCGGCGACCGGCTCGGTTAAGGTGACGGTCGGCGCATTGTTCGCCACGACGGTGAAGTTAACGACCGCCGAAGTAATTGAATGGGTGCTGTCGGTCGCGACGGCGCGAAGCGTATGCGCGCCCAGCGCGGTGCCGGTGTTGGTGATGCTGTAGGGAGATGTGGTGTCGGTGCCGATTGAAACGCCGTCCAAGTAGAATTGAACGCCCGAAATCGTGCCGGCCATAGAGGCGCTGGCCGTGATGACGACGGGCGCGCCGAACGCGCGGGTCGCGGTGTTCGTCGGGCTGGTGATGGCAACGCTTTCCGTAACCACACCACCGGGCAGGAACTGCACGTCGTCGAGCGTATAGCCACCTTCTTCCGCACCGGTGTTGTCGCGATTGGCCGCGGCGTTGTCATCGGCCCACAAGATGTAAAGCGTGCCGCCGACCGGCCACGAGCCGACGTTGGCGATAAGTGACTTGGCTCCGACGGTGCCGCCGCCGGGAACGGTGATTTCCGTCCAACTGCCCGGCGTCCCGGTCAAACTCCAGAACACCAAGTGGCCGGGAACTTCTTCCGTGGTCGTGCCGGTGGTCTCGTCGCCGAGGGTGTAATTGATGGTGACGGTGGACTGGCTGGAACCGGTGTCGTTCTGGAGCGTGGCGAGGAGCAGGTCGTAAGCCGTGCCGGTGGGAACGGTCTGAATGTTCGCGCGAGTGTCATTGCGTCGAGCCAAGGCGTTAGCCCCGGGCGGCGTCGTGGCAGTGGTGGGAAGCAGGGTCGTGATAATCGTCGTGGAGTTGGTGTTAACCAAGGCGGCGAGCGCGGCCGCCGTCGTCGCATTGCCGCTGGCACCCAGGACACTCAACGTGTTCCAACCCGTGCCGGCATTGGTCACGGTGTTGCCGTCCGTGAAGTCGAAGAGGATGCTGCCGCCGGGACCGACAGAGATCGCGGCCTGGGCAGTACTTAGGCACGCGGCTGTCAATGCAATTAGAAGTTGGAGCTTTTTCATTTGGGATGCGACCTTGGCACATCGCGGGGCGGGAGGCAAGTCACCAGTTTGGGTCAGTAGTATGTTTTTTTCTGGCGCGCGAATCGTCCGCATCCACCTGCGCTCTGCAAAATGATTGTCACCGCCCCGCCACCTGTTACCTTCCGGTCAATTCGCTTATGCCAAACAACTCGAACGAAAGTCAGGGCGGCACGGAGTTCATCAAACAGACCTCGCTGTACCGCGAGTTTCAGGCGGAGCGGGAGGAAATCCTCCGGCACAAGTGGTTCGAGTCTGAGAAGGCCGGCTACGACATCGGCTTCGAGCGCGCCTTGACCGACTGGATCATCCGGCATCGCTCCAAGTGGCGCCAAGCCCGCCAGACCGGACATCCGGCCTGAGAAAAAAATCACCCGTCCTTTAACGCGGTCCTGCGAGGCCACGAAGGAAATGCAGAACCAAAACACAGTGGAATCGGACGAATCGGCCCCGGCCGGTTCGTTTTTTTATGCCTGACACCCTCATTCTCAATCCCACCACGCTCGAACGCGCCCTCCAGCGCATGGCGCACGAAATCGCCGAGCGCAACGAACCGGCCACCGGCCTCGTCCTCGTCGGCGTGCAGCGCGGCGGCGTTTTTCTCGCCGCCCGCCTCGCGGCACTGTTGCAGAAAATCCTCGGTCAGCCCGTGCCGACCGGTTCGCTGGACGTCTCGATGCACCGCGACGACATCGGCACGCAGGCCGCGCCGAACGTCCATCCCACCGAGATTCCGTTCGACGTGACCGCCAAGACCGTGGTGCTCGTGGACGACGTGCTCTTCAGCGGACGCACCACGCGCGCCGCACTGGATGCGCTCAATGACTTCGGCCGCCCGCAGCGCGTGCAACTCGCGGTGCTGATTGATCGCGGCCATCGCGAGCTGCCCATCAAGGCGGATTTCGTTGGCAAAAATGTTCCCACCTCCCTGCGCGAACGCGTGAACGTGCAACTGAAAGAGGATGGCGGCGCAGACATCGTGACCCTGGAAAAATTATGAGTTGGACGCGCCACCACCTTCTCGACATCGAATCGCTCACTGCGGACGAAATCACCACCGTGCTCGACACCGCGCGCGCCTTCAAAGCCGTCGGCGAACGCGCCATCAAGAAAACACCGGCGCTGCGCGGCAAGACGATTATCAATCTCTTCATCGAGCCGTCCACCCGCACCCGCATCAGCTTTGAACTGGCGGCCATGCGCCTCAGCGCCGACGTGATCAATTTCTCCGCCGAAGCATCTTCTCTGAAAAAAGGCGAAACGCTCAAAGACACCGCGCGCAACCTGGAAGCCCTCAACGCCGACATTATCGTCATCCGCCACAGCGCCAGCGGTGCGCCGCACTTCCTTTCCCGCGTGGTGGGCTGCCACATCGTCAACGCCGGCGACGGCGCGCACGAGCATCCCACGCAGGCGCTGCTCGACACCTTCACCATCCGCGAGAAGAAGGGCCACATCGCGGGGCTGAATGTGACCATCCTCGGCGACATTCTTTACAGCCGCGTGGCGCGCTCCAACATCTGGGCGCTCACCAAGCTCGGCGCGAAGGTGACACTCTGCGGACCGAGCACGCTGGTGCCGAAAGTCTTCGAGCGCATGGGCTGCCGCGTGACCTACGATGTGAACGACGCCATCGAATCCGCCGACGTGATCAATCTCCTCCGCATCCAGCACGAGCGGCAGCGTCAGTCCATGTTCCCCAGCCTGGGCGAATACACTAAGCTCTTCGGTCTGAACAACGAACGCTTCGCACGCACCAAGCCCGACGCCCTCATCATGCACCCCGGTCCGATCAATCGCGGCGTGGAAATCAACAGCGAGATTGCCGATTGCCCGCGCTCGGTGATTCTCGAGCAAGTCACCAACGGCCTCGCCGTCCGCATGGCCACGCTCTTCCTCGTCAGCGGCGGGCAGGGGCCGCAGGCGGTTGGGTGATAGGTAGGCGCTCGCCCGCTATTGCGGTCAGCGCGCAACCGACCGACGCGCAAATCATCCGAACACTGGGAAGCCGGGCGGACGAACTGACCATCCAACGTCACCATTATTTTTGGACCGTCCGGTATCGTATGGCCAGGCCGTCTGCACCTTGAATTCCTTTTGACTCGAAAACCCCGGTGGCTATCCTCCCGCCCTTGTTTTTATGGCAAAACTGACGGTCAACGACCTGAACAATCTCAGCGGACAGCGCGTTTTCGTGCGCGTGGATTACAACGTGCCGATGGCGGAGCAGGATGGCCAGATGGTCATCAACGACACCACGCGCATCAAGGAGACCTTGCCGACGCTGCAATTGCTCACGAGCCAGGGCGCAAAGGTCATCCTCGCCGCGCACCTCGGGCGTCCGAAAGGCCAGCGCGAGCCGTCCATGTCGTTGCGCCCGGTGGCGAAGAAACTTTCCGAAATGCTCGGCGGGAAAACGGTTGAGTTCGTGGACGACTGCATTGGCGACAAAGTCGAGGCGGCGGTGAACAAACTTCCGGCGGGCGGCATCCTGCTGCTGGAGAACGTGCGCTACTACAACGAGGAGGAGGCGAATGATGCGGCATTCGCGGAGAAGCTGGCGAAGGTTGCGGACATTTACGTGAACGACGCGTTCGGCGCGGCGCATCGCGCGCACGCGAGCACGGCGGGCGTGGCCCAAATCGTCGCCAAGCGCGGCGGCCAATGCGCGGCGGGCCTGCTCATGGAACGCGAGTTGAAATTTCTCGGCGACGAGTTGGACAAGCCGGCCAAACCCTTCGTGGTCATCCTCGGCGGCGCGAAAGTTTCCGACAAAATCAAAGTCATTGATCGCCTTTTGGAAAAGGCGGACACGGTGCTCATTGGTGGCGCGATGGCTTACACCTTCAAGCTCGCCAATGGCGGCAAGGTCGGAAAGTCGCTCGTGGAAAAAGATCACACCGGCACCGCGAAGTCCGCCGAGGAGAAGGCGAAGTTGCGCGGCGTGCGCTTCGAGTTGCCGAGCGACACGGTCATCGCCACGCCCGTGGACTCCGGCAAGCTGAACAAGAAGGGCAAGCCAGTCTTTGATTTGACGAACCCGCGCGTGGTGGCGGGTGACATTCCCGATGACGCCGAGGGCTTCGATGTCGGGCCGGAAACAGCCAAGCGTTACGCGGAGATCATTCGCGGCGCGAAGACGGTGCTGTGGAACGGCCCGATGGGCATGTTCGAAGACAAGCGTTTTGCCGAAGGCACGAACACGGTCGCGCTCGCGGTCGTGGACGCCACGCAGAAGAACGGCGCGAAGACCATCATCGGCGGCGGCGACAGCGTGAAGGCGCTGAACCAGGCCGGACTCGGCGACAAGGTCACGTTCATGAGCACCGGCGGCGGCGCGAGCCTGGAATTTCTCGAAGGCAAGGAACTGCCGGGCGTGGCGGCGTTGAGCGACCGTTAATGAACTTGGAGCGTTTCAGGAACAAGCAGGGGAAAATCTGGCTCAATGTCGGATCGGGAAACTTTTTCCTCGATGAGTTCCTGAACGTGGACAGCAACTTCCTCGTCTTCCTCGCGCCGTTTTATCCGCTGCTCAAGCCGCTGCTCAAAGCTCCGGCGGCCGGCTGGATCGAGGGCTATCAGGCGGTGCGGACGCCGAACAATTTTCTTTTTGCCAACTGTCGGCGTCCGCTGAAATTCCCGCCCGCGTCGGTGGATCACATCATCATTTCGCACTTCCTCGAGCACTTGCACTTCGACGACGCCTGCGCGGTGGTGAGAAATTATTTCACCATCCTGAAGCCGGGCGGCACGCTGCACATCATCGTGCCGGACGTGGGGCTGCGGGCGCGGGAATACGTGGCCAAGATGGGCGACCCGGCGGCGGCGGATGAGTTCGTGGCCTGGCTGAACTTCGAGAAACGCCATATGCCCCGCCTCACCGTGCGGCTCCTGCGGGCCACCGGCTGGTTCGACATCGAGCACTGCTGGCTCTACGACCACCACTCGCTGGGCAAGCTGGTGCAGGACATGGGTTTCAAAATTCTGGAGCAGAACGATTCACCGAGCGCCGCCTTCCGGCGGGACGATCCTTGTCAGGTGAACCTGCTTATGCAAAAACCCGCCGCTTAACCGGCGCGAGCCGGTATTGAATCATGGACAAAGAACGAAAACTCATCATCGCCGGCAACTGGAAGATGAACAAAACCGTGGCCGAGGCGCTCGACCTGTTGAACGGTCTCGCCCTCGAACTGGCCGCGGTCAAAGAGGTGGACATCGTGGTCTGCCCGCCCTTCACCGCCCTCAGCGAAGTCTCGAAGGCCATCCTCACCAAGCGCAACATCGCCCTCGGCGCGCAGAACATGAGCGAGAACAACATGGGCGCCTACACCGGCGAAATCGCCGCGCAGATGCTCAAGGAATTTTCCGTGCGCTACGTCATTCTCGGCCATTCCGAGCGCCGCCAGTATCAGGCGGAGTCGGATGAATTGATCGCGAAGAAGGCCCGCGCCGCGCACGCGGCTTCGCTCAAGCCGATTGTCTGCGTGGGCGAAACGCTCACTGAACGCGAAGCGGGCCGCATGGAAAAAGTTTTGGAAACGCAGGTGCGCGGCAGCCTCGAAGGCTTGACCAAGGAACAGATGGTGGAAACCGTCGTCGCTTACGAACCCGTCTGGGCCATCGGCACGGGCAAGACGGCCAGTGCCCAGCAGGCGCAGGACGCCCACGCCTTCATCCGCGCGCAACTGGCGAAAAACTTTGACGAAGCCGTTGCCCGCAAGGTGCGGATTCAATACGGTGGCAGTGTCAAGCCGGCCAATGCCCGCGAGCTGATGTCCCTCCCCGACGTGGATGGCGCGCTCGTCGGCGGCGCGGCCTTGGAAGTCCGCTCGTTCGCGGACATCGTGAAGAACTCGATTTAAGAAAAAATAGTTATGACCTTAGCCATCTATCTGTTGACCGCGATCATGGTGATCGACTGTCTGTTCCTCGTCCTCCTCGTGCTCGTGCAACTGCCCAAGAAAGAGGCCGGCATGGGCCAGGCCTTCGGCGGTGCCGCGACCGATGCGCTCCTCGGAGCCGGTTCCGGCAACGTGCTCACCAAAGTCACGCGCTGGTCGGCCGGCATTTTTTTCGGACTCGCGATTCTGCTTACCGTGCTCGGCAACGTGCAGAACACCCGCAGCGGCGGTTCGACCTTGCAGAAGAATTTGAGCAAGAACCAGTCGCCCTCCACGCTGCCCGTGGCTCCGACCAACGCGGCAGCCGCGCCTGCGGGAACGCCCATTCGGTTGAATCTCCCCGGCACGACCAACGCCGCCCCGACCAACAAGTAATCCGGCGGCTATGATCAGTTTCGCGAGCGCCCTCTTTCGCAAGAAGAGGGCGCTGCGCTTTTTCCCGGCTAGTGGGGCAGCCGTCCCGGCGGGTGTTTCTTCAGCCGGGACGGCCAAAGAACTGAAGGCAGGCGGGACGCCTGCCCCACTAGCTTTGCTTCTCCTCCTGCTTCTCCTCACCGGCTGCATGAGGAACGAGTCACCCGCCGACCTCCGCATCCTCAACGGCGCGGAACCCGAATCACTCGATCCCGCCATCGTCACCGGCCAGCCCGATGGCCGCGTGGTCTTTTGTCTCTTTGAAGGACTGACGCGGCTCGATCCGGAGAAGGCCACACCCATTCCCGCGCTGGCCGAGCGCTGGGAGATTTCGCCGGACGGAAAAATCTACACGTTTCATCTCCGCACCAATCTCGCGTGGTCCACCGGCGAACCCATTACGGCGGATGACCTGGTGTATTCCTGGCGACGCGTCGCGAACCCCGACACCGCCGCCGATTACGCCGGACAGTTGTTCTTCGTGAAAAACGCCGAAGCGATCACCGGCGGTAAAATCAAAGACCTCACGCAACTCGGCGTGCAGGCCGTGGACCGTCACACCGTGCGCGTGGAACTCATCGGGCCGACGCCATTCTTCCTCGACCTCTGCGCCTTCCGCACGCTGGCCGTGGTGCCGCGCCATTGGATTGAGAAACATGGCGACCACTGGATCACCGCGCAGCCGCTGCCGACCAGTGGCCCCTACCAGCTCGACTCATGGCGCATCGGCGAGAAGATTCGCGTGCGCCGCAATCCGCACTACTGGGACGCCCCGAATGTGCGCAGCGACATCGTGGACTTCATCCCGCTCGACCGCGCCGCCACCGCGCTGAACCTCTACGACACCGGCCAGGCCGACATCATCTGGGACAAGAACCTCATTCCCACCGAGCTGATGGACATGCTCAAGACTCGCAAGGACTGCAACGTGTTCGCCTACTTGGGAAATTCCTTCGTGCGGTTCAACACGACACGCGCGCCGTTCAAGGATGTGCGCGTGCGTCAGGCACTGGCGCTGTGTGTGGACAAACGCCGCATCGTCGAGCGCATCACGCGCGCGGGCGAGCTGCCCGCCGAAACACTGGTGCCGCCCGACACGGCGAATTACAACGCGCCCGCCGGACTCGGCTACAATCCCGAGCGCGCGCGCAAACTTCTGGCGGACGCTGGCTTTCCCGGCGGAAAAAATTTCCCGCCCTTCCACTACTTGTTCAACACCAGCGAACTGAACAAACAGATCGCCGTCGAATTGCAGTCCATGTGGAAGAACGAGTTGGGCATCACCATGGAACTCCGCCAGACCGAGTGGAAAGTGTATCTCTCCGCGCAGAGCGGGCTGGACTACGACCTCAGCCGCAGCAGTTGGATTGGCGATTACAACGATCCGAACACCTTCCTCGACATGTTCATGAGCGAGAACGGCAACAACCGCACCGGCTGGAAAAATCCGCGCTACGACGAGCTCATGCGGCGTGGCAACAACCAGATCGACAAGCAGCTCCGCGCCAAGACGCTGGCCGAGGCCGAGAAGCTTCTGATCGCCGATGAGATGCCGATCATCCCGGTCTATTTCTACATGGGCGTAAATTTCTTTGACCCGGCCAAAATCGGCGGCGTGTACAACAACTTGCTCGACGAGCATCCGGTGTGGGCGATTTACCGGAAAGACCGCGCCCCGCAGCCGCAGGCGAAACGCGACTGAGCCATGTATTTTCTCCGGCGCGTTCTCACCTTCATCCCGCTGCTGCTCATCATCACGTTCACGGCGTTCGTGCTGGCGCGCTCGATGCCGGGCAGTCCGTTCGACAAGGAACGCGCGCCCGCGTCGCCGGAGATCGAACGCGCGCTCAAAGCCAAGTACCACCTCGACGAACCGCTCGTGAAACAATACCTGCGCTACCTCGGCCTCGGCTGGGAACGTGACGCGAGCGGAAACATGAAGTGGTTCGAGGGCGGTTTGATTCGCGGCGACTTCGGTCTCTCCACCAAGTATCGCAACCACACCGTCAACGACATCATCAAGCAGGCGCTGCCCGTTTCGCTCACGCTCGGCGCGCTGGCCTTTCTCTTCGCGCAAGGCGTGGGCATCCCGCTCGGCTTCTACACGGCGGTGAAGCGCGGACAGTGGGGCGATCATCTCGGCAGCTTCTTTGCGCTGCTCGCGTTCTGCATTCCTGGACTCGTCATCGGTCCCATGCTGATCGTGGTGTTCGCCATCAAGTGGCGGCTGTTTCCCGCCGGGCTTTGGGAAAGTCCGCTGCACGCCATCCTGCCCGCAATTGCGCTGGGCCTGTATTTCTCCGGCCGCGTCTCGCGCCTGATGCGCGAGGGCATGACCACGGTGTTGCACGAGGGCTACATCACCACCGCGCGCGCCAAGGGACTCAGTGAAGCGCAGGTCTTGTTCAAGCACGGTTTCCGCCTCGCGGTGCTGCCGGTTGTTTCGTATTCGGGCCCGTTGCTCGCGGACATGCTCACCGGATCGTTCGTGGTCGAGACGATTTTCCGTGTGCCGGGCATCGGCCCGTTCCTCGTAAACAGTCTCCAGAACCGCGACGCGCTCATGGTCGTGGGCCTGGTGCTGCTCTACGCGATGCTGCTCCTCGTTTTGAATCTTCTCGTGGACCTGAGCTACAGCCTGCTGGACCGGCGCGTGCGTTATGAGTGAAAGCCTTGGAGCTTGTCTGAGAAATGGGTGGAACGGGCTACCAGCCCGTTCCGCTGGGCAACCTGCCCAGCGGAATGAGGGTGAGTTCCCTTGGCTAAAGTCATGCCTGCCTGAAATGAGCCGCCCTCGATCTTCCGCCGGGCTGGTAGCCCGGCAGCACAGGCTGGTAGCCTGTGCTACCCGCTGCGGGTTTTTAAGACAGGCCGGAGGCCTGTCCTACGCCCATGAGTGAACAACACCTGACGCCGAACCAGCGCGCGTGGCGACGATTCAAACGCCACAAGCCCGCTGTGATCAGCGGCTGGTTTCTCATCGCGCTCATGCTGCTCGTGGTGCTGTGGCCGTGGATTGCGCCCTACTCCTACGAAGCCGTTTCCGACACGCAATTCCAGCCGCCGAGCGGCCAGCACTGGTTCGGCACCGATGTCCACGGACGCGACCTGCTCACGCGCATGTTCTTCGGCGCGCGCATCTCGCTGCTCGTCGGCCTCGTCGGTTCAGTCGTGGCGCTGGTCATCGGCGTGACGTGGGGCGCGGTCGCGGGCTACATCGGCGGACGCTGGGACAGCCTCCTGATGCGCGTGGTGGACATCCTCTATTCGCTGCCGTCGATCCTGTTCGTGATCGTGATGGTCGCGGCCTTCGACAAGTATCTGCGTCTGTGGCTTACGAAATCTTTTGGCACCACCGCCGGGATTTACGCGCCGATGATTTTTCTCTTCGTCGGACTCGGCGCGGTGTCGTGGCTGACGATGGCGCGCATCGTGCGCGGGCAGGTGCTCTCGCTGCGCGGGCGGCAATTCGTGGACGCGAGTCGCAGTCTCGGCGCGAGTCACACCCGGATTTTGTGGAGCCACATTCTGCCGAACATCTACGGCATCGTGATTGTTTATCTCACGCTCACCGTGCCGGCGATCATCCTCTATGAATCGTTCCTGAGTTTTCTCGGCCTCGGCATTCAACCGCCGATGGCGAGCTGGGGCACGCTGATTTCCGAAGGCGCAGGCCAGATCAATCCCGTGCGCATCTACTGGTGGCTGCTGCTTTATCCGTGCGTGATGCTCATCAGCACGCTGCTCGCGCTGAATTTCCTCGGCGACGGCCTGCGCGACGCCTACGACCCGCGCGCGGATCGCGCGTGACAGGAGCGCGGACCGCCGAGTCCGCGTGTTCGTGTTTTGAAGAATGGATTGACCACGAAAGACAGGGAACACACGGGAAAATATTCTCCTCAACATTCCTTTCCGTGTGATCCGTGTCTTCAGTGGTTCTTTACTGCTGCGGACATGGCTGTCCGCAGCACCTCTTTATTTTTTGTGAACACGCGGACTCGGCGGTCCGCGCTCCGCACCACGCAAGTCACAACATTTTCTTCGTGCCTCCGTCCGGCTTTGTTAGAAAACGCGCGCTTTGAAATCAGTCATCATCCACACCGACGGCGGGTGCGAGGGGAATCCCGGGCCGGGCGGCTGGGCGGCGGTGCTGCGCTGCGGCGAGCAATTGCGCGAAGTCAGCGGTGGCGAACCGGCGACCACGAACAACCGCATGGAACTCCAGGCCGCCATCGGCGCGCTCGCCGCGCTCAAGGAGCCGTGTGCCGTCACGCTCCACACCGATTCCTCCTATCTCCGCAACGGCATCACGCAATGGCTGAAAGGTTGGAAGCGCAACGGCTGGCGCACCTCGACGCGCGAGCCGGTGAAGAACGACGACCTCTGGAAACAGCTCGATGCCGCCACCGCGCCCCATCGCATCGAATGGCGCTGGCTGAAGGGCCACGCCGGCCACGCCGACAACGAACGCTGCGACCAGCTCGCCGCCGCCGAGATGGTCAAGCTCCGTCAGACCCACACCCGCGCGCAGCTCGCCGCGCTGCGCGATCAATTCGTGACCGCGCGCGAGCCGAAGCGGGCCGTGATCGAGCGCGGCTCCGGCCTGTTGAAACGCCAGCCGGGCGACCTGCCGTTCGCGGAGGAATGGGCCGAGCACAAACAGGAGGAAAAGGATCTGGAGGAAGCCAAGCAGGCCCGCCACGGTTCTCCATAGGTTTGCCCTCATCGCCTGTTGCTGTGGCGGACCGGGTGATGTGCCGGTTAAAGATCTGCTCCGTCTTCTCTACCTGGCTGATCGCCGATGGACGTTCGCGCTGATTCAACATGGACTATGAGTCATGTCGAAACGCGATCCCGTCCTTTCCGCGCTCGGGCTCAACGTCCGCAAGCGACGCGATGCCCGTGAACTGACCCAGGAAAAGCTGGCCGAGAAGTCCGGACTTGATCCCACCTACATCAGCGACATCGAGCGCGGGCAGAGAAATCCCGGGATCAAGAACGTCGCCAGGCTCGCCAAAGCCCTCGGCATCACGACCGCCGAACTTTGCAAGGGAGTGGACGCTTGAACCGCCGCAAGTCCAGCGACGTCTTGCGCGAAGACCCGATTCCCTACCGCACGCATGCCCCGGCCCGGGAACCGCTCCGCTTCATCGATCTCTTCTGCGGCATCGGCGGCTTCCGCCTCGCCTTCGAGCGGGCCGGGGCGCAATGCGTCTTCTCCAGCGACTGGGACAAGTTCAGCCGGCAGACCTACGCCGCCAACTTCGGAGAGACGCCGCATGGCGACATCCATTCCGTGGCCGTGGCCGACATCCCGAAGTTTGACATCCTCTGCGGCGGCTTTCCCTGCCAGCCCTTCAGCCTCGCGGGCGTCTCCAAGAAGAACAGCCTCGGCCGCAAGCACGGCTTCGAGGACGCGAAGCAGGGCAACCTCTTCTTCTCCATCGCCGACATTCTCGACCACCACCAGCCGCCCGCCTTCGTGCTGGAGAACGTGAAGCACCTCGTCCGGCACGATCAGGGCCGCACTTTCAAAATCATTTACGACACGCTCACCGACGCGCTCGGCTACAAGGTTTATTGGAAGATCATCAACGCGCAGAGTGTGGTGCCGCAGCACCGCCAGCGCATCTTCCTCGTCGGGTTCAAGCCGGGGCGCGCGTTCGAGTTCCCGGAATTCCCCGCCGATGGGCCGAAGCTCGCGAGCATCCTCGACGCCGAAGTCCAGCCCCGTCAGGGGCGACATCTTTGTAGAACCCGCGCAAAAGAGAATTTCAAAGCTCCGTCAGGAGCGGCATCTTCGGCGCATGGCCAACACCTACACCCAAATCTACATCCAAGTCGTGTTCGCCGTTGAAGGTCGCCAAAGTCTCATTGCGCCCGAACACAACGACGAGTTGCAGAAATACATCACTGGCATCGTCTCCGCACAGAGGCACAAGTTGATCGCGATAAACAACATGCCGGACCATTTGCATCTGCTCGTTGGCCTGCGACCCGACGCGGCGCTTTCCGAACTGGTGCGCGACATCAAGGCCAACTCGTCCCGCTTCAT